>CATZIG010000011.1 GCA_958419975.1 uncultured Collinsella sp. | reverse complement strand
CGTCTCGGGACGCAGCACCAAGGCGATGTACGAGCGCGGTCTGGCGCACGTCACATCCGACACCGTGTGCTTCCCGGCCAAGCTCGTCCACGGGCACATCCGCAATCTCGTCGACGCCGGCGTCGACCGCATCTTCATGCCCATCATCACGACGGTGCCCACCGAAAACACCGCCTCTACCAGCGAGTGGATGTGCGCCGTCGTAAAGGGATACCCCTACGTGATGCGCAATTCCGATAACCCGGAGGAGCGTTTCGGCGTTCCGTTCGATACGCCGCTGTTCCACTGGTACGACGAGGGCGACCGAAACCGCCAGCTCAAGGCGTGGTGCAAGGAGACCTTCGATATCGATGCCGACCTGGTTGCCAAGGCGACCGAGCAGGCGGACCGCGCGCAGCAGACGTTTGAGAACCAGCTGCAGCTGCGCGGCAGGCAGGTGCTCGAGAACCTGCGCGAGGACGGCGGCTACGCGGTGGTGATCGCTTCGCGCCCGTACCACAACGACCCGCTGGTCAACCACGGGCTGCCCAAGCTCTTCTCTGAGCGCGGCATCCCCGTGCTGACGCCCGATGCGGTGCCGGGGGTCTGCAACGTCGACCTTTCCAACAGCCGCATCGACATCGTGAACAACTACCATGCGCGCATGCTGTCGTGCGCGGTCATCGTCGCATCGACGCCCGAGCTCGAGCTCGTGCAGATGGGCAGCTTCGGCTGCGGCCACGATGCGTATCTCACCGACGAGATCGCGCGCATGATGGGCGAGATGGGCTCCAAGGTTCCGATGATGATCAAGCTCGATGAGAGCGACGTCGCCGGTCCCATGGGCATTCGCGTGCGTTCGTTTATCGAGTCGGTCAACCGTCGTCGCGCGGAGGAGCGTGCCGAGGGCGCCCGGGTGCACGCGGTCCATCCGCTCGACGACCCGTATAAGGTCAAGTACACCAAGCGCGACCGGCACGACAAGATCGCGCTGGTCCCCAACACCTCCCATGCGTTCTGCAGGCTCATGACCGCGGCGATGCGCAATCAGGGCGTGCGCGCCGAGGCCCTTGATATCGGGCGCGAGGATGCCATCCGCCTGGGCAAACGCTATGTGCACAACGACATCTGCTTCCCCGCGCAAATCGTGATCGGCGAGGCGCTCGCGGCACTCGAGAGCGGTAAGTACGACCCGCACGACGTCGCCGTGGTGACTGGCAAGTATATCGGCGACTGCCGTCTGACGCACTACATGCCCCTGCTGCGCCGCGCGCTCGACGACGCGGGATATGACTATGTCCCGGTGCTCACCAACGACGACGTCGATGCCCACAATGCGCATCCGGGCTTCAAGCTCGGCCTTGGCCCGAGCATCCAGATCGCCTACGGTCTTCCCATGATCGATGCCCTCGAGGCCATGCTTAGGCGCATCCGTCCCTACGAGCTCGAGAAGGGCGCGGCGGACGCTGCGTTCGACCGCGCGCTCGATGAGGTTATCGAGGGCATGGAGCGCTCCGGGCTGAGAGGCCAGGCGACGGGCTTCAAACGCGCGCTTGCGATCATGGACGCCGTTCCGTACGACCGCTCGAACCCGCATCCGACCGTTCTCATCGTGGGCGAGTACCTGCTCAATTTCCATCTCGGCGCCAACCACGAGATCGAGCGCTACCTCGAGGACAACGGGCTCGAGGTCATCGAGGCGCGCATGACCGACGTGATCCGCAAGACCTATTTCTACAAGCATGCGCAGTCGCGCGAGTTCCACGTCGACCTGTCGCTGCCCGAAAAGGCCTGGTACGCCACGGCGGACAACCTGTTCGAGCTCGCGCACGACCGTTGCGACCGCCTGGGCGCGGCGAGCCCGCTCTACGAGCCGCCGACGCGCATGCCCGAGCTCGTGCGCGCGAGCGATAAGATCCTGCACCATACGTTCGATGCGGGCGAGGGCGTGCTGATTCCGGCGGAGATCCTCGAGCACGCCAAGCGCGGCTGCCGCAACTTCGTGATCCTGCAGCCGTTCGGGTGTCTGCCCAACCATGTCGTGGGGCGCGGGCTCATCCATGCGCTCAAGGAGCAGTATCCCACGGCGCAGTTCCTGCCGCTCGACTACGATCCCGACGTGAGCTTCGCCAACGTGGAGAACCGTCTTCAGATGCTCATCATGAACGCCAAGGCGCAGGGGTGCGGTGAGGCGCATGGCGAGACCGCGTAAGGACGCCGATGCGCCCGATGCACGCACCCGTATCATCGAGGCGTTTTGGGAGCTCATCGAGAACAACAGCATCTTCGAGCTGTCGGTTGGCGAGGTGACCCGCGCCGCCCAGTGCAATCGCGGAACGTTTTACTACTATTTTCACGATTTCGATGAACTCGTCGCCATCGCCATAGCCCAGCTGCTGCAGGATAACGAGCTCATCACCGATGCCCTCTGGCATTTTTCGAGCGAGGGCGACCTTTCGGCGTTCGACCGGCGCGACGTCCGCTGCCTGCTGCGGCGCATCGTCATCACCATGAGGGCGGGTGCCGCCGAGCAGGTCGTGCAGGGCGTCCATACGATCATCATCGACCGCGTGAGAGAGATCGTCCACCCCGACGGAGAAGAGCTCAAGGCAGATTCGAGCTTTGCGGTGGGCTTTCTGGTCTCGGGCATCATGGGCTTTGTGATGGCGGTCGGCTTTGCCCGGGAGGGCGGCGAGGAGATAGACCTCGAGCAGCTGGGGGACAGCGCGTGCGCGTACCTGAGGGCGGTCGCCATGCAGACGGTGGAAACGGTCGCGCAAGTCGAGGGCGTCGATACATCCGAGCTGCTCGAACGCGTCTCCAAGGAGGCCGATGCCTATCGCGCATCGCGTGCGACGAGTCCCGACGTGGTGAAAGACGCCTAGGGTTTCTCTTGCGGGGCGCCTGTCGCGCATCGCGCGGTGAGTCCCGCGATGCGGTCATAACCTGCATTCATGTGAGCCGGGTTTATAGATATTCCTCCAGCTGTTAACATAGACAACCTGTGGGTAAAGAGACAAAAGCGCCGCCGACGGGCGGGCGTTTTGATTTCGATGAACTCATGTAGGGAAACGAGCATGTTAGATAGATTTACCGATCGCGCGCGTAAGGTCATGTCCATGGCCAAGCAAGAGGCGCTCGATCTTCATTCAAATAAGGTGGGCACCGAGCACCTGCTGCTCGCGCTTGCCAAGGAGGACGAGGGCATTGCCGCCGAGGCGCTGCGTTCGCTCGACATCTCCTACGATGACATCATGGATACCCTCAAAGAGGTCCAGACCACGGTTCCCGAGCCCAGTGAGGAGACCGAGGCGGCCAAGCTCGCCTTTACGCCGCTCGTCATTAGCGTGATGGAGCGTTCATTCCGCGTGGCGCGCGAGAACAACCAGACCTACGTGTCGACCGAGCACTTGCTGATCGGCATCGTCGAAGAGGGCAACGGCATGGCCATGGACATCCTCATGCGCCTGGGTGTGTCGTCCGCCTCTATCAAAAAGGCTATCGAGAAACTCACCGCCAAGGACCAGGACAAGAAGCGTCCGCTCGCCGGCGCCGGTGCCGGGCGTCCCGGTGCGGGCCTGCCGTTCTTTAGCGGCTCGGATGCCTCTCAGCAAAAGGGGAGTGGCACCGATACGCTTAAGCAGTTCGCGACCAACCTCACGCAGAAGGCGCGCGATGGCGAGCTCGATCCCGTGATTGGCCGCGAAAAGGAAGTCCAGCGTATGATGGAGATCCTTTCGCGCCGCACCAAGAACAACCCGCTTATCCTGGGCGATCCCGGCGTGGGCAAGACGGCCATCGTCGAGGGCCTGGCGCAGCAGATCGCTGCCGGCAATGTGCCCGAGAACCTCATGAACCAGAACATCTGGACGCTCGACCTGCCGGGCCTCGTTGCGGGCGCCAAGTATCGCGGTGAGTTTGAGGAGCGCCTCAAGAACGTGATCCAGGAGGCCACCGAGGCTGACGACGTCATCCTGTTTATTGACGAGATGCACACCATCATCGGTGCCGGTTCTGCCGAGGGCTCCATCGACGCGAGCTCCATGCTCAAGCCCGTGCTCGCGCGCGGTGCCTTCCAGATTATCGGCGCCACCACGGCCGAGGAATTCCGCAAGTACCTCACCAAGGACCCGGCCTTCGAGCGTCGCTTCCAGACCATCGATGTCGAGGAGCCGAGCGTCGAGGACACGGTCAAGATCCTGACCGCGCTCAAGCCGCGCTACGAGGAGCACCACCATGTGCGCTATACGCAGGGTGCTATCGAGGCCGCCGCGAACCTTTCCAACCGCTACATCCAGGATCGCTTCCTGCCCGATAAGGCCATCGACCTCATCGACGAGGCCGGTGCCCGCGCTCGCATCGCCGCGAATCGTGCGCCCGAGCCGGTGCGCGAGGCCGAGCATCGCATAGAGGAGCTCAAGGCCGCCGCGCAGGAGGCCACCGAGAGCGACGACATGAACAAGGCCGCCGAGATCACCGAGCAGCAGAAGGCCTCCGAGATTGAGCTCGCCGAGGCCAAGGCCGCTTGGACCGCCGAGCTCGACGCCAGTCCGCTCACCATCGATGTGAGTCAGATCGCCGATATCGTGTCCGTGACTTCGGGCGTGCCGGTGTCCTCGCTTACCGAGAGCGAGAGCCGTCGCCTGCTGCAAGCCGAAAGCGTGCTCAAGACGCGCGTCATCGGTCAGGATGAGGCTGTCGAGGCAGTTGCCAAGGCCGTGCGTCGCAGCCGCTCGCCGCTCAAGGACCCGCGTCGCCCCGGCGGCAGCTTTATCTTCCTGGGTCCCACCGGCACGGGCAAGACCGAGCTCGCCAAGACGCTCGCCGAGTATCTCTTTGGCAGCAAGGATGCGCTCATCAGCTTCGACATGTCCGAGTTCGGTAGCGAGTTCGAGGTCTCCAAGCTCATCGGTAGCCCTCCGGGTTACGTGGGCCACGACGAGGGCGGCCAGCTCACCAAGGCCGTTCGTCGTCACCCGTACTCGGTCGTGCTGTTCGACGAGATCGAGAAGGCGCACCCCGATATCTTCAACATCTTGCTGCAGGTGCTGGAGGAGGGCCGCCTGACCGATAGCCAGGGCAAGACGGTCGACTTCCGCAACACCGTGATCATCATGACGTCCAACGTGGGCGCCCGCGAGATTGCGCAGGATGCGAGCGTTGGCTTTGGCACCACCGGCGAGCAGGGTCTCACGTCGAGTGAGATCCGTGGTCGCGCGATGGGCGAGCTCAAGCGCCTGTTCCGCCCCGAGCTGCTCAACCGTATCGACGACATCGTGGTGTTCCAGAAGCTCTCGGGCGAGAATCTCACCAAGATCGCTCACCTGCTGGTGGACGACCTGCGTCAGCGTTTGATTGCCAACGGCATGAACATCAAGCTCACCGATGCGGCCTATGACAAGATCGTGGCCGAGGGCACCGACCTCACCAACGGTGCGCGTCCGCTGCGCCGTGCCATCCAAAAGCTCATCGAGGACCCGCTGTCCGAGGAGCTTCTGGCCGGCGAGTGGGGCGAGGGCGATACCGTCCTGTGCGACGTGGCCGATGGCAAGTTTGTCTTTAGCCACGGCACGGGCGAGATTCCGGCACCGCGTCCGGCGGGCACGCTCGGTGGCGATACCGCCCCGGCAGCGCCGCACACCGGAAACGCCGCGCCCGTGAGCGGCGGCGTGACCTCGGGCCCCGGCGGCATGATGCAAGACGGTTCCGGCGCGCTGTAGGGCGTGGCGACAATTTGATCTGTGCAATCGAGGCGCTCTGGCAAGGGCGCCTCGATTTGTAGAGCTGCGGAAGTTGTGACCGTTACGCTATGCGATCCACCGTTAGCCGATGATGCGAGGGCGCTCGGCGTTTTCGACTGGTTTATGCACGCAAAGTCTGGGAATATACAAGTCGCATGTCTTACTGTCTAACCAGTTGCGCCAAGGAGGCACCATGGACTACAAGATTACCGGCTACGAGCCCGCCCAGCTGTTCCATTTCTTTGAGGAGGTCAGCGCGATCCCCCGCGGGTCTGGCAACGAGAAGGGCATCAGCGATTTTCTGGTCGCGTTTGCCAAGGAGCGCGGCCTCGATGTGTACCAGGACGAGGTCTACAACGTCATCATTCGCAAGCCCGCATCTGCCGGTGCCGAGAATGCCCCGACCGTGATGCTGCAGGGCCACATCGATATGGTGTGCGACAAGTTGGGCTCCGTTGAGCACGACTTTACGACTGATGGTATCGACCTGGTCGTCAAGGACGGCGTCCTCACCGCTAACGGCACCACTCTGGGCGCCGACAACGGTATTGCCGTCGCTCTGATGCTCACTGTTCTCGATGACGATTCGATCATTCACCCCGCCCTCGAGTGCGTGTTCACCACCGACGAGGAGACTGGCCTGGTCGGCGCCGAGACGCTCGACAAGTCCCAGATTAGCGCCCGCACCATGATTAACCTCGACTCCGAGGAAGAGGGCGTTGCCACCGTCAGCTGTGCCGGCGGCGTCGTCGTTACCTACACCTGCCCGATCGTGCGCGAGCACAAGACCGGTAGCACCCTCACGCTCGACATCTCCGGCCTGCTGGGCGGTCACTCCGGCAGCGATATCCACCTGGAGCGCGGCAATGGTAACCTCATCATGGCCCGCATCATCGACCGCCTGATGGTCGCCGGCGAGCCCGCCATCGTTAGCTTTAACGGCGGCACCAAGGACAACGCCATCAACCGTGAGTGCAAGGCTGTTCTGGTCTACGTCGACCACGCTGCCGCCGAGGCCGCGGCCCAGATCGCAAGGGGCATCATCGCCGACGTCACCGCCGAGCTTGAGGTCTTCGACCCCGGCTTTACCTGCACCGTCGAGATTGCCGACGACGCCGAGGTCGAGGCCATGGACCAGAAGTCCGCGCTTGCCCTCATCCGCGCCCTGCGTCTTGCCCCCAACGGTGTGATCCGCCGCAACGTCGCCACCGACGGCTCCGTCGAGGTTTCCTCCAACATCGGTGTGGTTGCCACCTCTGACGACGAGGTCAAGATCATGCTGTCCCCGCGCTCCTCGATCACCTCGCTGCAGAACGAGTTCAAGGACCGCCTGCAGACGCTGGCCGATGTCCTGGGCTTCGACGCCAAGTTCGAGTTCGAGTATCCCGGCTGGAGCTATGCCGAGCATTCGCCGGTCCGCGACGTCTTCGTCGAGAGCTATCGCGAGCTCTTTGGTTCCGAGCTGCGCATCGAGTCCATTCACGCCGGCCTTGAGTGCGGCCTGTTTGCCGAGGCCCTGCACGGCCTGGACGCCATCGCCGTGGGCCCGACGCTCTCCGATGTCCACACCCCGGACGAGAGCATGGAGCTCGCTTCTGCCGAGCGCTTCTACGAGCTGCTCATCGACGTCCTCAAGCGCCTTGCTGCGTAAAGGTCGCGCTAGCAGCAGTTCGAGTCACGTGCTAGCGGATTGCAAATGACATTACGAGAGGGGGCATCTGAGCTTTTGCGACGGGTGCCCCCCCCTCTTTTGTTTGATAATTGCGAAATTACGGCCACCTAGTCCATTTCTGCCCTGATGAGGTCGAGGGTGCGCTGGCAGTTTTCGCGGACGGGGCCGAGCATATGCTCGCGCAGGTCCGCCATGCCGGGCAGGTCGGCGTATTCGTCCATGACCTCTTCCATGCAAATGGGCACCTCGTAGGCGAGGTCCATCATGGTTGCAAAGCAAAACTTCTCGGATAGCCCGGCATCGGTGAGCGTCGCCTCTAGCGCGGGGTCTCCCATACCGTGGTATCGGCGGATAGCGCCTGGACCGATGCGCCCCACACGATTTTCGCCGCCAACGCTCATGGCAAGGCGCGCTTTTCGCCGCATACGTTCGTATGCTAAGCCCGATGCGACATCGTACATGGGTGCGAGCGCCGCGTTTGTGCCTTTGCCTAGGATGAGCGAGTAGTTTTTAGCGTGTGCGTCAGGCGCTCCGATAATGGCGTTATAGAACAACATATAGGTAAAAAGCACAAGATTCATGTGGTGGGGGACTGTGTTAATCAGTCGTTCTTGGATGTCTCGTGTAGTTGGTCCTCCGTCGGCGGTGTATTTCTGGGTTGGTAATACACCGAGTGCCTGGCAAAAGTCCTCCTGATGCAGCCTTTCGATATTTCCGCTGCTATTGACCATTCTGTCGTACCGTTCAACGACGAGCGCAGCTTCGTCTTCAAATGTGCAATAGGAGACGTTGGCAGTTGGAATGCCAACACGCCGGGCTGTTTTCATGCAGACGAATTCGTTTAAGGCCTGATGTTTGAACCCAACGACACCATTTTTGAAGATATGGGTAGTGGGGGATGACCCTAGACATTCGCACCATTGTCCATCATGCCAAGCTAGTGCAAATTTGCCTTGGTTGCCGCCCAGGGACCAGCTTTCGTTGGAGCCCATCCATGTCTCTCTTTCGTCATCGCGAATTGCTTTGAGCTTGTGAGCGATTTGAGAATTGGTAAGCGGGCGGTATGCTGAGACGCTGCCGTGGGCGGCATCTAATTGATCGGCTCGACAAAACTGAACGGCCCCCGCGCAGTCAAGACCGATATGGCACAAGAGGGCGACGGGGTTGTTGGATGCAACGTCATGCTCGGCGGCAATAGCGCGACGCTGCTCTTGGCTGTCGGGCAAAAGGCCAAATAGGAACGGACGGACGATGTTATGGCCATATGTGCGATTGGAAAGCGGCATTGTTAACGATAGCGGTGCTCCGCGATAGGTTGGGGCGTATACAAAGCTGCAGAGTCCATGCTCGTCTTGCCGGAGAGTGCCGGCGATTTCGCCACAAATGAGGGTCGCAAGCTCCATTTCTGCCATTTATTTCACAACCTTACAGCCAAAGGAGAGGTCTGAAGTGCCGGAAAGGCCTTGCTCGGCTGCGATTTGGGCCAGCAAGGCACCATAGAAAGCTGGCGTTCCTTGTCGAGCGGGTCGTCTGCCTACGCTTGGCTTTGGCAGGGCATTCGAGTTCGCGATAGGGAGGTCCGCTATCGTCATCGGATGTTCGGAGGGCGATGCGATGGAGTCGTTATCGCTTTGCGCAAAGAGACCTATGCCGAGTGCGTTAAAGACGGTCAACAGCTTGTCGAGCCGAATGCCCGTGGCATCTCCCAGCTCGAGCGATGCGAGCAGGCGCTCCGAAACACCGGCCTTATTAGCGAGGGCGGCACGGGTGAGACCCTGAGCCTCGCGTGCCTGGCGCACGTAGATGCCAGCTTGGCGCGGTGTGGTGATGGGAAGGGTATCCACGGCGATCTCCTAACGTGCAGACTTTTGCATCATAGTTTGACATGCAAAAGTCTGCATGAAAAGGCCTCATGCAAAACTCTGCATGAGGCCTCATCTGGACGTTTAGTTTTGAAGGGTGTTTTACAGCGCCAAAATCCCCAGATGCTCCAGCAAAATCTTGAGGCCGATGAGGACGAGCACGACGCCACCCACGATGGTGGCGGGCTTTTCGTAGCGCGCGCCAAAGGTGTGGCCGATCGCTACGCCGGCAACGGAGAAGACAAAGGTCGTGATGCCAATGAGCGACACGGCGGGAACGATATCGACCGAGAGCGCGGCAAACGAGATGCCCACGGCAAGCGCGTCAATCGAGGTGGCGATGGCAAGGATTAGATATTCGCCCAGGTCGATCTTTTCGGCATCCTTGCCGTCGCCTTCGTTCTCGTCCTCAGTAAAGGCTTCCCACAGCATCTTGCCGCCGATAAAGGCGAGCAGGATAAAGGCGATCCAGTGGTCGATGGGGCTGATGATGCCCATGAACTGGCTACCAAGGGCCCACCCAATTACGGGCATGCCGGCCTGGAAACCGCCAAAGAACAGGCCGAGTATCACGGCGACCTTAAGGTTGATCCTTTTCATGCCAAGGCCCTTGCAGATGGATACGGCAAAAGCGTCCACAGAAAGGCCGATAGCGAGCAACACAAGCTCTGCGAGTCCCATAGTCTGGCTCCCTCTCTGCGGGCGGGCCCGCGTGTACCTCTTGGGGGAGTAACAAAAAAGACCCGTGGCGTACGCGTTGCGCGCACAGCCACGAGTCTCGTTCATTAAGGCAAGCCAGGCCGCATCGGCCAGTGTGTTGACTTGCCGCGCCACCGGAGGCGAACCCGATCACGCGACTACTCCCTCATTTATGCGAATCCCGATGCTACCACATGAACAGCTGATTTGGGTTGGGCTCTCAGCTGTGTTCGCTCATTCTGTAAGCATCGGATTTCGCAAGCGCCGCAGGGACAAACCGTGAGAAACTATTTAGCGTTTATGGAGCGTATACGATGGGAGCGATGCCTTGGATAAGAACGAGCTGCAAAAGCGTATGGAACAGGCCATCCGCCTGACGGCACCTGGTCAGCCGATCCGCACCGCCCTCGACATGATCATCGCCGGTCACCTGGGCGCCCTTATCTGCGTCGGCGACACCGAAAACGTGCTCGCCGCCGGTAACGACGGCTTCCCGCTCAACATTTCGTTTACCTCGAACCGCCTGTTCGAGCTTTCCAAGATGGACGGCGCCATCGTTATCGATGGCGACCTCACCCAGATCCTGCGCGCCAACTTCCACCTCAATCCCGATCCCTCGCTCGCCACGAGTGAGACGGGCATGCGTCACCGTACTGCCGCTCGCATGTCGGTGCTCACCGATGCCATCGTGATCTCGGTTTCGGCTCGTCGCGCCGTCGTCAACGTGTACGTCCACGGCAAGAGCTACGAGATTCAGCCCGTCACCACCATCATGAGCTCGGTCAACCAGCTCGTCGCCACGCTCCAGACTACCCGTCAGTCGCTCGATCGCTCCCTGTTGCGCCTGACGGCCCTCGAGCTCGACGACTACGTCACACTCGCCGACATTACCGGTATTTTCTCGAGCTTCGAGATCATGCAGCAGGCAAAGACCGAGCTTAAGGATTGCATTGTCAAGCTGGGTAACCAGGGTAAGCTCGTGCAGATGCAGCTCGAGCAGCTCGCGGGCTCCAGCATGGATACCGAATACGACTTGATGATCCGCGACTACGCGAGCGATTCCTCTGAGGCCAACGCCGAGAAGATTCGCGCCGAGCTGAGCCGTATGACGCCTAAGGACCTGTCCGACCCGCAGCACGTGGCGGCAGTTCTGGGCTATGACGACTTGGACGAGGACTCCGTCATGACGCCGCTGGGCCTGCGCACGCTTTCGCGCGTGTCCGTCGTGCGCGACGGCGTGGCCGAGAAGATCGTCGACGAGTACGGCTCGCTGCAGGAGCTCATGGACGACATCAGCGAGGATCCGGAGCGCTTGGGCGACTTTGGCGTCAACAACCCTGCCATTCTTGCGGACTCGCTGTACCGCATGAAGGGCACCAAACAGGGGAACGCATAATGGCGCCCGTATGCGCCGTGGTCGTTGCCGGCGGCAGCGGCCAGCGCTTTGGAAATCCCGGCGGCAAGCAGCTCGTTAATGTGGCGGGCCGTCCGCTCATGAGCTGGTCCATCCGCGCGTTCGATCGTAGCGATAAGGTCGGCCATATCGTCGTGGTTTGCCCTGCCGAGCGCCGTGCCGAGATGCGCCGCCTGGCCATTGACCCGTTTGACTATGACACGCCCATCAGCTTTGCCGATGCCGGCGATACCCGTCAGGATTCCACCCGTGCCGGCGTGCATGCGGTTCCGGCGGGTTTCGAATATGTCGCCATCCACGACGGCGCTCGTCCGCTCATTACGACCGAGGCCATCGACCACGCTATCGACGTGCTCGTGAGCGACCGTGCCCTCGACGGTGTCGTGTGCGGTCAGCCCGCGATCGACACGCTCAAGATCGTTGACGGCGATAATATCGTCGAGACGCCGCCGCGTGAGCTCTACTGGGCAGCGCAGACGCCGCAGATCTTTAGCGTCGATGCTATGAAGCGCGCCCACGCTGCAGCCATTGCCGAGGGCTTTATCGGTACCGATGATTCGTCGCTGGTCGAGCGCATGGGTGGGCGCGTCCGCTGCGTCCAGAGCCCACGCGATAACCTTAAGGTGACGGTGCCCGAGGACCTGCGTCCCGTAACCGCGATTCTGCTTGGCCGCATGGCCGAGGGAGAGGACCTTCCCCATGTTCAGTAACCTGCGCATTGGCCATGGCTACGACGTTCACCGTCTGGTGGAGGGGCGTCGATGTATCATCGGCGGTGTCGACATTCCCTACGAGCGCGGCCTGCTGGGCCACTCGGATGCCGATGTGCTCGCGCACGCCTTGGCCGACGCCATTCTGGGCGCCTGCCGTGGGGGAGACATCGGCAAGCTATTCCCCGACACCGATCCCGCCTACGAGGGTGCCGATTCGATGGTGCTGCTTGCCCGCGTGATGGACTATGCGCGTGAGCTGGGCTTTGAGTTTGTCGATGCCGATTGCACCATTGCCTGCCAGCAGCCTAAGATCACCCCGCATCGCGATGCCATGCGCGCCAACCTTGCCCATGCCCTGGGCGTTGACGTCGAAAACGTGGGCGTCGCCGCCACTACGACCGAAAAGCTCGGTTGGGAAGGCCAGGGCGAGGGAATCGGCGCCTGGGCCGTCTGCCTGCTACAGAAAACCGTTAAGGAGTAACGAATGCGTATCTACAACAGCGCTACCCATAAAAAGGAAGAGTTCCAGCCCATCGAGTCCGGCAAGGTCCGCATGTACGTGTGCGGCCCCACGGTCTACGACAACATCCACATCGGCAACGCCCGTACGTTCATCAGCTTTGACGTGATTCGCCGCTGGCTCATCGCGAGCGGTTACGAGGTCACGTTCGCCCAGAACCTCACCGATGTCGACGACAAGATCATCAAGCGCGCCAACGAGCAGGGCCGTACGGCCGCCGAGGTCGCGACGGAGTTCTCCGACAAGTTCATCGGCGTCATGCGCGCCGCCAACGTGCTCGATCCCGATGTGCGCCCCCGCGCCACCAAGGAGATCGGCCCCATGATCGCCATGATCAAGACGCTTATCGAGCAGGGCCACGCTTACGCAGCCGATAACGGCGACGTGTACTTTGCCGTGCGCAGCGATCCCAACTATGGTCAGGTCTCGGGCCGCAACATCGACGACCTTATGGTTGGCGCGCGCATCGAGGAGAACGAGGACAAGAACGACCCGCTCGACTTTGCCCTGTGGAAGGCCGCCAAGCCCGGCGAGCCCAGCTGGCCGAGCCCCTGGGGCGAGGGCCGTCCCGGTTGGCACACCGAGTGCGCCGCCATGGTGCATCGCTACCTGGGCACTCCGATCGACATCCACGGCGGCGGCTCCGACCTTGCCTTCCCGCATCACGAGAACGAGTGCGCCCAGGCCACCTGCGCCTGGCACCAGGGCTTCTCCAACACCTGGATGCACACGGGCATGCTGCTGGTAGACGGCGAGAAGATGTCCAAGTCGCTCGGCAACTTCTTTACGCTGGCCGAGGTCCTCGAGCAGCACTCCGCTGCCGCCCTGCGCCTGCTGATGCTGCAGACGAGCTATCGCTCGCCGCTCGACTTTTCTTGGGAGCGCCTGGAGGGTGCCGAGAACTCGCTCACGCGTATCGCCGGTACGGTCGAGAACCTGCGTTGGGCCGCGAACCACGCGACGGCCGATGCCGATGTGGCTGCCGCCGAGGCATTTGCCGCCAAGGCCGCTGAGACTCGTGCTGCCTTTAAGGAGTGCATGGACGACGACTTTAACACCGCTGGTGCCATGGGTGCTGTCTTTGGCTTTGTGACCGAGTGCAACCAGTACCTGGAGCAGGCGGGCGACGCTGCCGACAAGGCCGCCGCGCTTGCCGCCGCCGACACGCTGGCCGAGCTGCTCGATACGCTTGGCGTTGAGCTCCCCGAGTCCAAGGTCGAGTTGCCGCTGGGCCTGCTGGGCGTTGCCGCCGGTTTGGTTGCCTACACGGGTGACGACGTGGACGAGGCCGCTGCCAAGATTCTCGAGGCCCGCGCCGAGGCCCGCGCCGCCAAGAACTGGGATCTGGCCGACGCCATCCGCGGCCAGCTCAAGGATCTGGGCCTGACGATTGAAGATACCGCCGCCGGCACTCGTATCAAATCTCTCTAATCCCCGCGGGTTTCCCAAGCACCCGACCTTGCCGTTCAAACCGTCGCTCGCGTACTCAAGTACGCGTCGCTCCTCTTTCACGGCAATCTCGGGCACTTGGAAAACCCGTACCGACCGCCCGAATTAATATTCATGGGCGGTCGTTTATTTTGTTTCGTTTGATAGTTGTATTTAGGAGGTCGCTTTATGGCCGACAATCGCAAGCGTGCGCCTCGTGGCGGCAAGCAGGCTGCTTCTGGCTCGCGTCCGATTCGCCGCAATGACCGCGCTGCCGCTCCCAAGGGCCAGCGCGATCGCGCCCAGGCCGCACGTCCGCAGCGCGATCGCAACCGCGACGCTGTCCAGGCTCCCAAGGGCGAGTTTATCGAAGGTCGTCGTGCTGCCGCCGAGGCGCTACGCACTGGTTTTCCCATCAAGTGCGCGCTCATTGCCGAGGGCGGGGAGCGCGATGCCGCCTTGTCGCGCCTGGTCGACGACCTCAACGCCGCGGGTGTCCGCATTAAGTATGTGCCGCGCGCGCAGCTCGACGCACTGTCGAGCCATGGCGCTCACCAGGGCATCGCACTCGAGGTTGGTAACTTCCCCTATGCCGATGTTGCCGACATCCTCGACCGTGCGGGTGACGGTCCGGCGCTCGTCATCGTGCTCGACCATGTGACTGACGACGGCAACTTTGGCGCCATCGTGCGCTCTGCCGAGGTCGTGGGCGCGGCCGGCGTCGTCATCGCCAACAAGCGCGCCGCCGGTGTGACCGTCGGCAGCTATAAGACTTCTGCCGGCGCCGTCATGCATCTGCCCATCGCACAGGTGCCCAACATCGCCCGTGCGCTCGATGACCTCAAGGCCGCTGGCTTTTGGGTGGGCGGTGCTTCCGAGCACGCCGAGGGCAGCTGCTGGGATGCTCCCTTCGAGGGCCGCGTGGCGCTCGTCATGGGCTCCGAGGGCGACGGCATCTCGCGCCTGGTGCTCGAGAAATGCGATTTTTTGACCAAGCTTCCCCAGCGCGGCATGACCGAGAGCCTCAACGTTGCCCAGGCGACCACGGCGTTGTGCTTTGAGTGGCTGCGCCGCAACGTCGGCGAGCTCATGGGGGAGGAGTAGCGCATGTCCAAGAAGAACCGTGCCAAGTCCAAGGCCAAGCGCTTTGGCGAGGGCTCGGCCAAGCCGATTGTTTCGGCCGCGACCTACGGCGTGGGCGGCAATGCGTTTGCGCAGGCTATCGCCGACCCAGTCTCGACGGTGCACTCCAACAAGCCCGAGCTGCTGGTGGTCGACGGTTACAACGTGATTCACTGCACGCCGCGCTACGAAAAGCTCGTCTACGACCATTCCGACGATCCGTATTCCAGCGACGTTCACGATATGGCGCGCACTGCCCTCATCAACGACGTCGCCGCCTTTGCCCAGGGCCGCTACGAGGCCGTGATCGTGTTCGACGGCGCGGGCAATATCTCCAACGAGCGCCCCAACCTGCCGGCCCGCGGCGTGCGCATCGAGTTCTCGCCGACGGGCGTATCGGCCGATACCGTGGTGCAGAAGCTCTGCATCGAGGCGCGCGAGGAAGGCCGCGCGTGCTCCGTGGTATCGAGCGACGGCACGATCCAGGCCGTCGTCATGGGTAAGGGCGTTACGCGCATCTCGAGCCGTATGCTGGTGGACGAGATCAAACAGATCGATAACGACGTTCACGAGGCAGAGGAAGCTCCGCAGATCAAGATGACCCTGGGCAGCCGCCTGAGCCCCGATGCCCTGGCCAAGCTCAAGGCCCTGCGCGGGAGGTAGGGGAGCTGACGGCGCGACGCTGTCTCGCTAACTCCATTCAGCGATGTCGATCATTCTACGGAGGCGCCATGTAAGCGCCTCTTTTAGATATGGCAGCCTTGCCGTGAGCGCGTCGTTTCCGGACAGAATCTCGATTGCCTCGTCAACGAAGCCTTCGAGTTTGTCGCCGTCAAACCAGCCCATGTCCTCGACGAGCAACATTTGTTTGGCGGGGCTTGAATGAAATTGTGCGCTGGTAAAACTGTGCTCTCCCGCCCTAAGCTCCTCAAGAGAAATGTTGCACCAGAGCGATGAGCCCGAATCGAAGATGGGGGCAGGTCTGCAGGTTAGCGTGTTGACGTTTCGCACAAGGCCAAAGTTACGCCAATGGCGGTCATAGTTGGCGATGATGTCGTCGCATACGATCATGCGGTCAAGGGCATCCTTGACGCCTGTCGCCCCGAGCTCCTCGCAGTTTGCTACATATCGCTCGTAGTCGGTTAGTCGTTCATCTGCGTTTGCGTGCTGGTTTACATAGAACGCAGGGACATACTCTTCTTCATCAGTTAAGAAGACATCGCATATGCTCAGGGCGGAAGTGCCCTTGCCCTCGAGCGAGCAAGGCACATAATCGCAGGTGTTTAGGATGCGGCGGTGGAGTGCAGTCGCCACCAGCTCGTTATAAGGTTCCTGGTTTAGATGCGCACCTGCCTTGTGGAGGATTCGACGGTCATCCTCGCATGTCCAGTACTTTTGAAGATTGCCGTCCGAGGTGTTGTCGGGCTTTGCGGCAGCTGCCTTACCCTCTGGGGCGAAGGGCGCGATGCTGAGAGAGACGTCGTCAAAAGCATTATTGAAGAAATTGATATCTTTCCACGCAAGACCGGAGCCTTGGGGCCTAATCCAATACTGGTCGGATAAGGAGAGGCCTAGATTTCGCTGTACGAGTTCACCGGGAACATCGACTGCGGCTTCTGCAAGCAGGGAGGCTAGCCCAATGCGTGCGAGCGGGATACCGCGGCCACGCCACCAAGTGCGGAAAGAGTCGAGCGATATGGGTCTATTAGGGCCAAATACTCCAATAGGAGCGTGGGCGTAATCGATGTCGGCGCCGATATGGGTAAAGTCTTTTCGCGATGTGCTGTAGACCAGCTGAGCGACTTCGTACGTGCGGTTCATGAGGGTGAACGCGATCTCGCTCTTACCGTGGCCGCGGCGGGGACGTCCCCCCGTTTTGGTCACGGAGCGGAGTCGCGTGTCGACGCTGTCTTTGTCGATGAGCCATACACCAGAAGCCTTGCGGGCGGTCAGCGCGCCGTTCTTAATGAGCTCCTGCACCCTGCGCGGGGTGATGCCGAGCAGCACGGCTGCTTCCTTGGTAGTAAGCATCACGAAACCCTTCGTCAAAACGAATAGTTTTATATATAGCAATTGTAATTAATACTATTCGTTCTGGCGAATGGTTTTAAGATTGAGAGCGCACTGACAGAAATGAGCGGGCCTGGTACGCGCTGTTGCTGGATTTTGCATATTTGTATAACGCCGTGCGGCCTGTTGCGCCCCGTCCGCAATTCCATTATTCTTAACAGGCTTCGCGCGAAAGCGCCAAGTGTGCCAGTGTGGCGCAACGGTAGCGCAACTGATTTGTAATCAGTGGGTTGCAGGTTCGATTCCTGTCACTGGCTCCATGAGAGTTTCGGGCTCTGTCTCTATATGGGACAGAGTCCGTTTCTTTTTTTTGGCGAGTTATCAGGCTCGGCGTCCGTCTCGTTCCCCAATTTGTCTCAATCTGTAACACCAAGACCGATATTTGGCATCTAACTGTTACAGATTGAGATGAAACTTAGGGTGTTTTAGGAATATCTTGATCTGTAACATGTAGAAGCGGAATAGGCCTCTTGCTGTTACAGATCGAGACAAGGGCGGGTGCGGACCTGGATGTTCTGCTCGAGCGTGGATTTCTGGACACGCGAGAGAAGAAAATCTTCCGATCGGAGAACGAGCGTGGATAATTAACTTGGATAGGGAGCTAAGGTAAACACCGATTGTCTATCGAAGGCTTTAGAAACAACGACCCCGATTTCATTGTGGAATCGGGGTCGTTTGTGCCTGAGGAATCCGAATGGATTAATCGAGCTCCTAAGGGACTTCTTGGGTTCTTGCTAATGGTCTGCCGAGGATGTCCCCAATGCAAGCAGCGGGCATCTACTCAATATAGTTGGGATTCTTCTTGATGATCACGCGTGCAGCGATGAACGAGACAACGATGGCGATGACGGCGACAACGCACGCCAGTACGAAGTTGCCCATGGATCCATCGGGAGCGATAAAGATCAGCGCAGAAAGAAGTCCGGGGCATGCTCCCGCAACATACTCCTTCAGGACGAAGATGCCTGCAGGGAGTCCCGCGCAGAGGGCGCCGATTGCTGTGCCGACAAGCAGGCGGGGACGCTCGATGAGGCAGCCGTAAAATGCGGGCTCAGTTACGCCACAGAGTGCGGTGACGGCAACCGTGGTGACCATACCTCTCTTCTCCTTGTTGCCTTTCATTGCAGTTGCCAAGGCGAGACTCGTGCCGCCAATGCAGAGGTTTGAGATGAAGCCAAAGATGATGGGCGCCCAGCCGAGCTGCGCCAAGCTCGTAACTTCGATCGCGATGTAGGCCTTATCAAGACCGAGCATGACAAAATAGGGGTTAAGGGCTGCAAGGATTGGAGTAGCGATAAATGCCACGTTATCCATGAGCCACGTGGCGGCATCACTCAGCGCGTAGCCCATCATGCTGCCGGCGGGGCCGAGGATAATCAGCTCAACAGGCACGACGATGAACATGGTGAGCAGCGGCTTCAAGAACAGTTTGGTAATGTCGGGGATGATTTTCTGAAGACCGCGATCAACAAAGTACATGAACACAACGCCCAGTACGATTGGCACCACCGTGCTCGAGTAGTCATTCGTCGGGATGGGGATGCCAAGAAAGTCGAGACCCTCAGCACCGCTAATAGACGAGCTAATCATGATTGCGCCCAGCAGTGCGCCCATGATAGGCTGCATCTTCATGACGGCGGCGAGCTGATAGCCGAGGTAAACGGGCAGGAAGCTAAATGAGGCGCTGAAGATCGCCAGCAGAACCTGGGCGGTTCCGCTATCGGTGCTCAATCCACAATAATTGACCAGGAGATTCTTGATCGAAAGAATGAGTCCGCCAACGATGAGCGCCGGGACGATGGGCATGAATACCTGTGCAGAGACGTTCCCGAATTTCTCAATCAAGCCCATGGCGGTGTTACCGCTTTTAATGCCTTCTGCAAGGTCTTTGGCGGTTTGGGCATCGTCGGCAACCGTGCCACCGCCGACTTCGATTCCCGCGAAGTCGAGGAAGTCGTTGTAGGCCTCGGTGACGTTGGGGCCGATGATCACCTGAAGCTGGCCACCGCTGACTACTGCCCCGAGCGCCTGGTCAGCCGATTTGGCGAGCTGGAGATCGATGATCGAGGTGTCTCGTGCGTCGATGCGAAGGCGCGTCGCACAATGAGTTACCGATGTAATGTTCTCTTTGCCGCCAACAGCCTTTAGGACTGTTTCGGACATTGCCTGATATTTCATCTCTTTCTCCTAACCTTCCTGCTCCTGATACTTCGAGATAAGGTCTCGGTACCAATACCAGCTCTTTTTGGGGGTGCGCTCCAGATTGTTCTCGAAGTCGATATGGACAAGTCCGTATCGTTTTTCGTAGCCGTTGATCCAGCTATACAGATCCATCGTCGACCAGAGGTAGTAGCCCTCAACGCGCGCGCCGTCGCGCTTAGCCCTCATCATGTGCTCGATGAACTGGCCCAGAAGCTCGATGCGGTCATCATCGTGGATCATTCCGTCTGCGTCTGGTTGCTCATAGGCGCCATGTCCGTTTTCCGTAATAAAGATGCGGGGCGCGTCATAGCGCTCGTGGACATCCATGATGGTTGAATACATGCAACTTGGGAGTATTTCGCGGCCCCATTTATTGCGGGGAACATTGCTGTCGCGGGCGCTTTCAAACAAGGGCGCAATGCATTTTCCTTCGACCTTTTTGCTCGAACCGCCCTTATTGTTCGCCGAAACGGCAAGCTCTCCACCGTGCCAGTCGGTTACATACTCTCGGCAATACACGTTGAGTCCAATAAAATCGACTTTACCGTCTCTGAATTCTTCTACGTCATTTGGGGATCGATAGAGCGAGACGCCAAGTTTTTCAAGGATTTCGTCCATTTCTGGCGGCAGTTGACCCTGAAGTGCTGGTGCCAGAATCATGCGATTGGCGAAAAAGTCTGCGTATCGAAATACGTCATCGGGGTGCTCGGTTGCCGGGTCGAGTTCGACAACGCCGCCATCGTGGACGGCGCCGATGATGCCGTCGTAGCCCATTTGACGATATGCTCGGACTGCGAGTGCGCTTGCGCGCATCAGGTTGTACTGAAACTGCATGTACGACTGAACGTCGAGCGATCGATTGGGGGGATAGTTGCCCAACATGTTTACGCAGTAGCTGTAGAAATGCGGCTCGTTAACGGTAGCCCAGATTTTGACGCGGTCTCCAAAGCGCTCAAAGCAAATCTTGGCGTATTTGCAGAACCACTCTGCCATATCGTTGTTCAGCCATCCGCCTTTGCAAGCAAGCGTGAATGGCAGATCGTAATGGAACAGCGTAACGTTGGGCTCTATGCCATTTTCGAGGCAGCAATCAATGACCCGATTATAAAAATCGATACCCTTTTCATTCACTTCACCGATACCCGTGGGGATGATTCGACTCCATGAAAGAGAGAAGCGATAGGTGTTTTGTCCGCCTTCTTTCATCATGCGGATATCTTCTTCATAGCGATGGTAGAAGTCGCAAGATACATCACCGTCAACATGGTTGATGTTCTTATTGCTTGTGTGGCTAAAGAAATCCCACTCACCAAGGCCTTTGCCGTCTTCGTTCCAGGCACCCTCGCACTGATAAGACGCCGTGGCGGAACCCCAGAGAAACGGCATGTTGTTCACGTTGCCCATGAATCCCCTTTCCATCATTCAACACGGTGGATACGTGTGGCGGAATTATGATTAAGATGACGTCAACTGATTTGAATCATAGGAGAACGACCAAAGCTGTTTGATTCAATAAATGAACCATGATTTCGAGGAGAGCGGAAAGAGGGATCACGTGAATATCAATGACTTCGATGTGCTCAATCGCATTAGCTCCATCATCAACAGCGAGTTTGGGTCAAACGATGCCGCCATCGCTCGATATCTCATCGCTCACATTAGGCGTTCGAGCGAAATCAATGTTGCCGCAATAACCCGCGATGCATTCGTGACCCGTTCCGCTGTTCGTCGTTTCTGCAATCGATTGGGCTACCAGTCTCTTAGCGATTTGAAAGAATCATTTACTCAGTCAGTCTTTCCAAGCGACTTAAGCCATCGAGAGGAGGAATTTGGCTACGAGGAGTACAGGGCAGAGCTCGACGTTCGCATGATCGAGATGTTCGCTGAGGTTGAAAGCGGCGTGTCCGATATCGCTATTAAGCATCTTGTCGACGAAATTGATGGCCATAAAAACGTTGAAATCTGGTGCACCAATAATGTGAGCGCCAATCTCGTACGATTTCAGCAGGAAATGTTTTATGCGGGCAAGATA
>CATZIG010000010.1 GCA_958419975.1 uncultured Collinsella sp. | reverse complement strand
TTCATGTACTGACCGTTGACGTTGACGCGCTCGGTCGGGCTCTCGTCAAAGCGGGCGAAGTAACGGCCCAGCATCATAAAGTCGGCGCCCATGGCAAGGGCGAGCGTCATGTGGTAGTCGTAGACGATACCGCCGTCGGAGCACACGGGCACGTAGACACCGGTCTCCTCGTAGTACTCGTCGCGAGCGCGGCAGACGTCGATCAGCGCGGTGGCCTGGCCACGGCCGATACCCTTGGTCTCGCGGGTGATGCAGATGGAGCCACCGCCGATACCGACCTTGATGAAGTCGGCACCGCAGTCGGCCAGAAAGCGGAAGCCCTCGGCGTCGACGACGTTACCGGCACCGACCTTGACGTCCTCGCCGTAGTTGGCGCGGATCCACTCGATAGTGCGCTTCTGCCACTCGCTGAAGCCCTCGGAAGAGTCGATGCACAGGACATCGGCACCGGCCTCGATGAGCAGCGGCACGCGCTCGGCATAGTCGCGGGTGTTGATACCGGCGCCGACCATGTAGCGCTTGTCGTTATCGAGCAGCTCGTTAGGGTTGGTCTTATGGCTGTCGTAGTCCTTGCGGAAGACGATGCCCATAAGGTGATCGTTGTCGTCGACGATGGGCAGGGCGTTGAGTTTGTTGTCCCAGATGACGTCGTTGGCAACCTTGAGGCTGATGTTCTTGTCACCCACGATGAGCTGCTCACGCGGGGTCATGAACTCGGAGACCTTCGTCTGGTGGTCATCGCGACTGGGGCGATAGTCACGGCTGGTGACGATGCCCAGGAGCTTACCCTTGGGAGTGCCGTCGTCGGTGACCGGCATGGTGGAGTGACCGGTCTTCTCCTTGAGCTCGATGACCTGCTCCATGGTCATGTCAGGGGTCAGCGTGGAATCGGACTGAACGAAACCAGCCTTGTGATCCTTGACGGCCTTGACCATGGCGGCCTCGGACTCGGCGCTCTGGGAACCGTAGATGAAGGACAGGCCGCCCTCGGTAGCGAGCGCGACACCCATGTCGACGCCCGAGACGGACTGCATGATGGCGGAAACCATGGGGATGTTCAGGGTGATTGCCGGCTTCTCACCGCGCTTAAAGCGGGTTAGCGGCGTCTTAAGAGAGACGTTGTTGGGGATGCACTGCGAGGACGAGTAACCAGGGACCAGCAGATACTCCGAAAACGTGTGGGACTCACCGGGAAAGAACGTAGCCATGTTTCTCCTTTTTCCATGCGACCGGTCGGCTGCAGGCCTCGTAGGACCCAGCCCAACCTTGGGCGCCCAATACTGGGGAAGTATCTTAACGCACTTTGACTGCTACAATGCATGATTTAAGAAGAGCACACGAGGGTTTGACGCAGGCTTTGCGTTTGCCCAGCAAACACTTTAGTGGGGAGACGTGGAGCACATGGAGTACAAGACGACGGCAAAGTTGGTCATTCAAGCGTGCGACAAGGATTTGCCGGGCGTGTTCGGCCACGGCTGCGTCTTGCTGCTGCAGGGTATTGCCCGCGAGCACTCGCTCAACCGCGCCGCCAAGAGCATGGGCATGGCGTATTCCAAGGCCTGGCGCATTGTAAACGAGGCCGAAGGTCAGCTGGGCTGCAAGCTCATCGAGCGCGACGGCGCCCGCGGATCCACCCTCACCCCCGCCGGCGAGCGAGCCATAGCGGTCTACGAAGAGCTGCAGGCCGACATTAACAACGTCATCGCCACCAAAGCAAACGACCTCATCGCCAGCATTAAAGAGTAGCCCATTTGGGACGGGGCCTTATAACCACACAACCCCTTCTCATAAGTTGCGGTGAAATAGGGACTGTTTATGCGGTTAAAGCCGTAAATCAATCCCTATTTCACCGCAACTTATGAAGTCGAGGATGATTTAGCTAGTTGCGGAGGGCGTTGTCTAGGGTGGCGGCCACGATCAAGGGGTCGTCGGTGCCGGCGAAGAGGCGGATGGTGCTCCCCTGCTTGCCACGCGGAGCCGAAAGGCGCGTTGTTGGACCGCCTGCGGGTGATGTGCGGAATTCATCCGGCAGCATGCTGAAGAATTCGCCCGCGGTGCAGTCCATCAGGTCAAATTCAACTGCCGGGCCAAAGCCGTGCTCGAGGATTCCCGTTGCAACCGCGTGGTCGGGATGCGAGGTCAGCCCGGGATAGCGCACGCCGTGCACCATCTCGTTCGCGGCCAAATACTCGGCCAGTGCACGCGCGCGGTCGAAGTGTGCCTGCATGCGGGTGTCGAGCGTGTCGAGCCCGTGCTCTAGAACCTCAGCCTCATCGGAGGACAAGTCGAGTGCGGCCAATCCGCACCCCTCGAGCAGCGCATGCGCGCACTCGGCAGCGGCATCCACACGATGGCGCTTGAGCTGCGAGCGCGCCACCGAAGCAGCAACGAGCTTGCGTGGAGCCTCACCGGCGCACACACGGTCAAGCGCTTCGAACGACAGCGCAGCACCCAGCCACAGCGGATCGCAGCCAAAAGCCGACGCCACGGTGTTGTCAACAACCAGCAGCGCATGGGCCTCACGCGCCGCCCGACCCAGCGCACGCAGATCGGGCACACGCAGACCAAACCCGCCGATGGAGTTGACGAACCACCACAGGTGCGGACCCTCAGCGTCAAACGAGCCGGCAAAGCCACCGGACGCCGCAGCAAACGCCTCGGCGGACGGCGAGCCCACCATCACAACATCGCAGCCGTCAAATCCGCTCGCAAACGCATCGGCAAAATCGTCCGCAAAGGCCACCAGGCGGTCACCGGGACGCACAATCCCCAACAAAGACAGCGCCGCCGGCACATGCAGGGCCGCAACAAGACGCGCCTCACGCGCGCCGGTCCTTACAGCCCAGGACTCTTCTAGCTGCTGTACATCCACAAGGCACCGCCCCTTCATAAGCAAAAACCCACGATGCGGGTGTTCCCCGCATCGTGGGCAACGGCTGCAGTATAGCGCCGATATGCGACGAATCGCTAGATGTTGAGCGCGTGGTAGGTCACGTTCGCACCCGGAGTGTCAACGGTCACGCCATAGGCCTCGGGATAGATGCGCGTCGAAAACACGAGCGAGCCATCGTTCACAAACACCTCGACCGACGAGACATCGCCAACAATGCGCACGTTGCGCACCTCGTCGACGGGCTCCCAGCGCACGGTACGACCGCAGCCGGCAGAAGCGCGACCTTCATCGGTATATCGCATCTCAAAGCGCGCGGGAAGCTCGCCCTCGGCGGGCACAAACACCAGTTTCAGCTCGCCATCTACGGTCGCGGCAAACGCGCCGTCGACACCGTCGACAACAACATCAAAGCAGGTATCGCCGGCAACCTCCAACGAGCCCGCCCCCACACGCACCGAGGCATAATGGTGCTCAATCTCGCGCGCCGGCTGTTGCAGCACCACGCCGCCAGCACCGGCTGTAAGCTCACGCGGCACCGTCATACAGTGCTGCCAGCCGCACGCCACGGTGGGCGCGTTGCCATAGGTCGGCTCATCGGGCATGCCCATCCAGCCGATCAGAATGTGGCGACCGTCCTCGGCCGTGAACTCCTGCGGAGCATAGAAGTCAAAACCGGCGTCCCACAGGCGAAACTCGCCCAGCTCATAAGCGTCATTGCCACCCGTAATGTCGCCCGTTACAGGCATGTAGCCCGCTGCATACACGTTACCGCGGTCCCAACGACCGCCCTCGAGCCCCTGGGGAGAGAAAGACAGAAACCTTGCCGGCACGCCGCCATCCGCCTCAAGCTCCAGATACCCCGGGCACTCCCACATAAAGCCAAAGCGCTCGGGGGTAGACACGCGGCTCTCGAGCTCCCAACTCAGCATATCGGCCGAGCCATACACCAGGATCTCGCCCACATCGCGCCCGGCACCCTCGCCGTGCATGGCGCAAAATCGACTATCGACATGCGGCCCATCCACGCGACGACGCGCGCCCAGCACCATGTGGTAACGCCCATTATCATCGCGCCACACCTTGGGATCGCGCACATGGCAGGTCAAATCCTCGGAATAATCCTCGGACGCCAGCACCACACGCTTTTGGCTGAACTCCCGACCGGCAAGGCCATCAACGCTCTCGACATAAACAGTATCGGCGCGGCGGCCGGTATTGACGTAGTCGTACGTGCCGTCTGCATCGGAGAGTTTAACGTTGCCTGTGTACAGTACGCGAATGCGGCCGTCCTCGGCAAGCGCGGAGCCCGAATACACGCCATGGCAATCGAACGGCTCGTCGGGCAGCAGCGGGGCGCCAACGTAGTCCCACGTAATAAGATCGCGGCTTGTGGCATGGCCCCACATCTTGACGCCACCCTCGACATCAAACGGCGCATACTGAAAATAGGCATGGAACACGCCGCCCGCTTGGCAAAGACCATTGGGGTCGTTGAGCCAGCCCGCCGGCGGCATAATATGGAAGTGCTGGCCATATGCGCCATGACCGCACTCAGAGGCGGCGGTGTCAACAGCGGCAACCAGCTTTGCAAGGTCGCGGCCAAGTGCATTAGACATATCAAAGTCCTAACGGATCGAAAGTAACAAGGCGCCAGAAATCGACACCAGATACGGGAAACGCCCGCGAACATACAACCCGCGGGCGCCCCTCAATCAAAAGCTCTTAGGCCTGCTCGGAAGCCTTGGGCTCGTCCTTGTACAGGACAAACGAGACGGCAAAGGAAACCAGCGCGGCGACCGCAAACATGATCGCGTACTGCACGGGCTGGGCCAGGCACAGCAGGATACCGAAGATGCCGGTAACGCCGGTGCCGGAAGCAGCAAGCGAGGTGAGTGCGCAGACCAGGGCACCGCAACCGCCGCCGATGCAGCCGGCGATGAAGGGCTTAAAGAAGCGCAGGTTCACACCAAAGATGGCAGGCTCGGTAATACCCATGAAGGCGGACAGGGCCGAAGGAAGCGCCAGGCCCTTGATCTTGGCATCGCGGGTCTTAAAGGCAACGGCGAGCGCGGCGCCACCCTGGGCGATGTTGGCGGCACTGGCGATGGGCAGCCAATAGGTCACACCGTACTGGGCAAGCTGACCCAGGTCGATGGCGGTGTACATCTGGTGGATACCGGTAACGACCGTGGGGGCATAGAACAGGCCGACGATAAAGGAACCGATGCCGAAGGGCAGGGTCAGCAGGGCCTGGATCAGACCGAGGATGGCGTTCTCGGCCCAGACAAAGATGGGGCCGACGGCAACGAGCGTCACGAGCACGGTCACGAACACCGAGACGAGCGGAGTCACAAAGAGGTCGAACATCTCGGGAACGATCTTGTGCAGGCGCTTCTCGAGGAAGGCCAGAATGGCGCAGGCGATGACGATCGGGATCACATGGCCCTGATAACCGACCCACTCAAAGCTGTACACGCCGGGAATGACAGTGACCATGGTCTGCACGCCCTCGGAGGCAACCGTATAGGCGCTCTGCAGCGAGGAGTTGATAAACGCACCGCCGACGACGGCACCCAGATACGGGTTGGCGCCAAAGGCCTTAGCGGCGGAGTAACCGATCAGGATCTGCAGGATGCCAAAGGACGTTCCCGAGACCAGGTCGGCAATCTTGTAGATAAAGTTATTGGTGTCGAGCGCGATAAAGCCGTTGGAGGCCATAAAGTTGAGGGCACTCATAATGCCCAGCAGCAGGCCCGAAGCCACGATGGCGGGGATGATGGGGACAAAGACGTCGCCGAGCACCTTAATGGCACGCATAAAGATGTTCTGCTGCTGCGCCGCGGCCTCCTTGACCTCGGCCTTGGTGGCAGCCTCGACGCCACTGAGCGCGATGAACTCCTCGTAGACCTTGTTGACGGTGCCGGTACCAAAAATAATCTGAAGCTGGCCCTGGGCCTCAAAGACGCCCTTGGCGCCGTCGATATTCTCGAGGGCCTCCTTGTCGACCTTGGCGTTATCGGCAATCACCAGGCGCAGACGCGTGGCGCAGTGTGCGGCCGAAACAACGTTGCCGGCGCCACCGATGTTGTCGAGCACCTCTTGGGCTGATTTGCGGTAGTCCATGACTTCCCTTTCCTCCAACGGGCGCATCTGCACCCGGACATCTTTGACACTTACACTGTAATCGTTTTCAGTTTGATATGACTGTAATCGTTTTCATAGTAGGGTGAACGGTAGGAAAAAGCCGGCGAAAGGTAGTTTTGAAGCAAAAACAGGGGTCTCAGAGGCAGGCAGACGTGCCCAAGGCCTAGACATTCATAAGCTGATGGCCGAGCTTGAGCGTCTTGAGACCGCTCTCCCCCTCCTCGCCATCGAGCGCGTTGAGCAACATATTGGTCGCCTCGACGCCGCTGGTCAGGTAGCCGTAATGCACGGTGGGAATGCCGCCCGTCAGCGCGCGCAAAAATGCGTTGTCGCCGAAGCCGCTCACGCGACGCACGCCCTCGCCCATGCCACGCACCTCGTCAAGAGCGCGCAGGGCGCCGGCAGCCATAGTGTCGGTCGCGCACGCGATAAACGAAACATCGGGGGCATCGGCAAGCAGCTCGCGCGCAGCGCGATAGCCCGAGTCGAGCGTAAACGAGCCCAGGCGAATCAAGGCGGCATCGAGCGGGTTACCCGCGGCGCGCAAGCCGGCCTCAAAACCGCGACGGCGGTCATAACCGGCCGCGCGGTCCTCTTCGGTAACTCCGATGTAGGCGATCTTGCCATCCACCCGACCCGCAAGCGCACGGCCGATGTCAAAGGCAGCCTCGTAATCGTCGTGATAGACGCACGCCGCGCCCTCGACATGTTGGCCGATCAACACAATGGGCACACGGCACGACTCAATCGCGCGACGGTGCTCGTCGGTGATCATAGTTGCCACCAGAACAATGCCATCGACCGGGTGGTTTTGGAATAAATCGAGGTATTCGAGCTCACGATCGGCCGCGTTGTCGGTGTTGGCAAGCAGCATCTGGTAGCCACGGCGACCGAGCACCTGACCAATGCCGGCGGTAACGCGGCTCACGGATTCCGAGTTGATCTTAGGTACGATGACGCCGATGAGCTTGGTGGAACCGGTGCGCAGCGCGCGAGCCTGGCTGGATCGCACGTATCCGGTCAGCTCGATTGCCTGCTTAATGCGCTCGGCCTTGTCCGCCGAGATATATCCACCGTTGAGGTAGCGCGAGACGGCGGCGCTCGAAACGCCGGCCAGCTCGGCCACATCTTTCATCTTTACCACGAGCACCCCCGTCGTTGAAATCGCTTTCACCATGATACCCGTGACGACGCTTCGGATAAATCAATATCACCCAGGTCGAGCAAACGTCAGCGAGCGGGCAGCTGCCGTGGCGAGGTGCCGCGAAAGAGGAGCGAAGCGTACTTTATGTACGCGAGCGACGGTTTGAGCGGCAGATCGCCCGGCAGATGCCCGCGCAGCGTCGAGCGGTCCGGCGTTTGTTAAAACGCCGGAACATAGTTAGCCGTGATATTCGCCGTTGTACTGGATGAGTGTCAGGTCCTCCACGCCGTCGAGCGCGCGAATGGCATCCGCATAGGGCATATCCACACCGTCCGAGAACACCTCGACGGCCATCTCCACCTTGTCGCCGCGCATGGTCTTGGACTTCACCGTAAACTTAGTACGCCCAAATGCACGCACGATATCGTCGCCGGTGGTCTGGCCCGTGTAGTGGATGACCATCATGTAAACGCGCGCCTTGTCCTGGTGGCTCGCAAAGCCGGCGATCATCACCACGATCACCACCGCCGTGAGCCCCACGAGCGCGTACATGCCGGCGCCGGCCGTAATGCCCGTGGTAATGGCCCAAAACAAATACAGCAGGTCGAGAGGGTCTTTGACCGCCGTACGGTAGCGGACGATAGACAGAGCACCGACCATACCGAGCGAGATGACCACGTTGGTCGAGATCGCGAGCGTGACCATGCAGGTAAGCACGCACATGCCTACAAGCGTCACGGCAAAGCTGCGCGAATACACCACGCCGGTAAAAAAGCGCTTGTACACGTAATAGATCAGGATGCCCATGGCGAGCGCCACGAGCAGCGAAAGGCCAATCTTGGCAGGGTCGACCTGGCCAAACGCCTCCAAAACGGAGTTCTTAAAAAAGTCCCTGGTGCTCATGGTCTAAATATCCCCTCGGTTCCCAAAATCCGATTCCCAGTAGTTAAATCCGCGAAGGTAGGCGGTCTTGTCGTAGCACAGGCAGTACTTGGAGACCGCCGTAAGCTCGGCTGCGCCCGGCGGCACCATATCGCGCACCAGCTGCGGGCAAAACTCCGTAAACTTGACCTCCATCACCAGCTTGCCGGGCTCCAGGACCGGCAGCGCGGGCAGCGTCGCGTCAAAGATATCGAAGCTTCCCACCGCGGCACGCACGTTCATGTCAAACGTAATGCGCACGGTGCCCTCATCCATCACCCACGGCTCGCGCTCGTAGTCCACGATGGTCCGCGGGCGCATCATGTTGCAGATGCACTCGATGTAGAACTCGCGGCAGAGCGGATAGGGGCTCCTCAGCAAAAAGCCGTAGTCGCCGGCCAGAATCTGCTCAAACTCGCCGCGCGTGAGCGGCGCGTCCTCCTTGTAGATCCAGCTGCCGTACTTCTTTTTGCGCTCGAGCTTAATCACCTTGTCGCTGCCGTTATAGATGCGCACGCGATACTTTTTGCGCATGAGAATACCGGCGTCTTTTTCCTCGTAGGCCGAGTTGCAGTAGTCGTCAAAATACAGGCTGCGAATAGTGTAACCGCCCGCCCGCGCATGCTTGTCCAGCTTAAACACCGACGCCATGCGACAGGCAAGCGCGGCGTGCTCGCCCTCGTTAATGAGGTATTTGAGCTCGTGGCGGTAACGCTCCTGCGCGGCACGCACAGGCGGGGCCGACAAGCGCTCAAGCAGCGCGCTAGCCCTCCTCATACGTGTCCTCCACGACCTTACCGCCGTCTTGCACGTAAAAACACTTCATGCCGTAGTGCTTGCCTTCGTCGGTCACATAGTAGTCAAACGCATCTTGCGTATAGCCGTCGGAGTTGGTGGCACGCACGCGCACAAAATACTGGCCGGCATCGGGCGCATCGCAGGTCACCTCGGGAAGCAGCACGTCCTCGGCCTTAAAGACCACGTGGCTTATGGCATAGTCACGCGCAAGCTCCACGGTGTAGCGAATGTCGCGCGCCTCAAAGTCGTAGGACGCATCCCAGTTAATACGCAGCTTACCGTTATCGATCTGCGGCACGCCGATGTAGAACGGCATGGGCTTTTTAAAACTCTCGCGAAAGCTCTTGTAGTTCTCCTCGATCTCGGAGGGAATCGCAGCGGCGATCTGCTCGTATTGGTCCTTGGTGACAGGCAGATGATCGATATCGGGCGAAGCAAAGACCAGCGATTCAGTAACCTCGCGGTAGTGCTTGATCATCTTGCTCAGGCGTGCCTCGGTCATATACGAGCGCAGGTCCTTGACGGCGCGGTCGAGATCGCTGCGGAACGATTTGCTGCGCAGCGCACGATTGAACAGAACGTTGCCCCAGTAGTTGCTTACGCCGCGCTCCCAGCTCGCGTAGTCCGAAAACCCGGTAAGAGAAAGCTCCAGCTTACGAAGCATGCCATCGTTATCCCAATCTAAAAAGTACCAGGTTTTTGAGTTGAGAGGACTGTACAGATAGCAGTTACGGTTCTGCGTATCGCAGTTGCCCGTCAGAATCTGAAACGCCAGCCAATAAACCAGATTCTCAGAATCAAAGTGGGCATCGAGCACGTCATCGATCTTTTGCGATTCGTCGTTGAGCGCATCGAGCATCTCGATGAGCTTCGTGTGGTCCGAATCGCCCTTAATCTCGAGCATGCCCTCAAAGTTTGCCTGGTTATAGTCGGGGTCGTCAGCAAGCTTAATGGTGTCCTCGTAGCGATGGAAATCAAAGCTGTTCACCTTGTACAGGTGCCCGCTCTTATCCAGGCCATGTGCCTTAAGCGCCGTCTTGTTGAGCTGCTCCACCTGCGTAAACAGGCCGTAGTCCTCAAAGGTATCGTTGGACTTTTCGGTCTGGTCGCACACCCACAGATGCACAAACTGCGTGCGCAGGCCCATCATCTGGGGAATCCCGCGGATAAGGTCATAGGCCATCTTGTTGCGAAAACGCATACCCTCGCCCATGTGCTTGTTGAGCGCAATCGCGCGCTGTTGGCGCCAGGTAGCCTTGCCCTTTTTGAGCTCCACCTTGTAATTCTTTTGCGAGTTATTGCTCGATGTCTGGCCGCGCACCTGCACGGTGGCATTGGGCGCTTCCTCGCCATAGCCAACCTCGCCGGCCACCGGGCCGTCTTCGTCGCCCGGCTGCAGCAGGCCCATAACCTGATAGCGCGTCACGCCCATGTCGGCATAGTCATACACCGAGTACGTGTTGATCTCGGCCCAGCTGTGGTCGGTGTTCTCGGAGCTGTTGCCGCGCGAGACCGTCAGGTACATGGTCACAATGCCCGAGTCGTCGTAGACCTCGTACAGCTCGTCTTTATCGCGTAGATGCTTGGTACCGTCCGAGGACTCGGCCTTTTTAATCTTCTCCTGCTTTTTGACCTTTTTGGTCGAGGAGTCTTCCTGCACCGAGCAGCCCGAAAGCAACAGCGCACCGGCAGCCGCCTCAAACAGGCGACGGCGAGACATTACCCTATCGGTCATCAGAACCTCCCCAAAGCTTGCGATACACGCGAACTACTGCGCGCTCAAACGCGCCGTGCGGCACGTCCTTATGGCGGCCTTCCTCATAGCGCTGTTCGGCACGGTCGAGCATGCGGCCCAGCTGTGTAAAGCGACCCGATTTGTCGGTCGCCACAATGGGCTGCTGGCTCAGGATACGATACGGCAAGTTGGCGGTATAGGTATCGAGCCGCAGCAGCGCCACGATAAAAAACACCGCCGCACCCAACAAAAAGCCAAAGCCGTAAAACTGCTGCGGCAAAAGCAACGACACGGCGGTCGCCAGCCCGGCAACGCCCGCAAACAGTCCCGAGGCCAGCACGGCCCCCTTGTAGTCGGTAAAGTAAAGCAAGATGAGCATCACCGTATTGCCCACGGCATACAGGCCATAGCCCACGCACAGCGTGCGAAAATACCCGTGCATCAGGTTGTTAAAGCCCAACGGTAGGGCCGACAGCACCGTGGTCTCGAGCGAAATGACCGCAGCGGTCACAAACAACTGCTTGAGCGCGCAAAAGCGCAGTTCGCTGTTGAGCGTGGAGAGCATCTCCTCCTCTTCCACCACAATGTCGCCCACCACGCCGCCGTCGTTGAACAGGCTGTAGTAGTCGCGGTAGCGCGGATAGAAATTGACCTCGACCGAGACCACAAAGTTGACGGTCGTGACCAGGATCGTCAAAAACGCGATGAGCGCCGGCACATCGTAGTAGGGTGCGCCATAAAACAAGCCCTTGACCTGCACGCCAATGCGACCGGCCCAAATAATCACCAGGTGCGCAAAGAGTCCCAGATTGGTTAACAGACCCGTGAGCGCCAGCGGCATAAACTGATCGAGCCACTGCAAAAAGGGCCAGGGGCTGCGGTCGCTCTGAGGAAAATACCGGTACAGCAGTACCACGTCCCAGGCGAGCATGACGCCGTAGCCCAGAGCAATTGATGCCAAAAGGCCCTCGACCGGCGGCAGTCCCAGCGCCAGCGCGGCCAGGGCGCACAGGCACGCCACGCCAATGGCGGCCGCAAAGCTGCACAGGATGCCGCGGTAATCCTTAATAGCCGTGAGATAGCTCATGCCGTTCCAGTTGACGATCATAATGTTGAACAGCCACAGACATAGCAGCCCCTGCAGCAGCGTGGCGCCCGAGAACAGCAAAAAGACGCCGTAGAGCACCGTGCCCGCAACGAGCATGATGGCGTTGGAGCCCCAAAACGAAGGCAGAATCTCATCCTCGCGCTCGGTAAAAAGCATGTCGGCCAAAAAGCGCGTGACCGGCATGGAGAAAAAGCTCGTGAGCAAAAGCGAGGCCAGCAGTGTGTAGGTCACCATGCACACCAGCAGATCCTGGTTGGCACGGCCCACACCCCACAGACCGCACAGCACCAAGATACCCACCTGGAGCAGCACGCCCAGCAGCATCGGGCCCGTGCACACAATGCCGGCGTAGCCGTAAGCGCGCATCGTGGCAAACAGGCCCTTGCGCCTAAACAGGCGCTTGAGCTCAAAACCAATTCCGGCCACCGGCTACTCCCCCTCTCTGGACAGGTTAAACGCACGCGCCGTCTCGTCGTACAGCGCGCGATAGTTGGCGAGCATCTGCTCGTGCAAAAAGTACGTGGCAACGCGACGCTGCCCGCGCTCCCCCATCTCAATGCGACGGGCGCGACTCACGCACATGCGTTCCATGGCATCGGCCAAGCCCTTGCGATACATGGGCGGCGTCACAAAACCCGCCACGCCAAAGTCGTCGCCCGGGGCGCCTTCGAGCAGCTCGCGACAGCAGCCCACCTCGGTCGTCACGCAGGGACGGCGCGCTGCAAGCGACTCCAGCACGCTGAGCGGCTGGCCCTCAGAGATGCTCGTCAAAATGGTAAAGTCGAGCTTTTCCATGTACTCGACCACGTTCACGCGACCGGTAAAGATCAGGTCGCGCACGCCCAGGGTATCGACGAGCGCGTGGCACTCGGCGCCGTACTCCTCGTCGTCCACGCCACCCATGATGTGCAGGCGCACCTTGGGCAGTCGCTCGTGCAACTCAAAGAAGGCATAGATCATGGTCTTGACGTCCTTGATGGGCGCCAAGCGCACCACTGCGCCAATGTCCACCCAGCCGTCATCGGGCTTTAAGGGAATGTCCTTAAAGCGGTCGAACTGGATGCCGTTGGGGATAACCAGGCATTTGTCCGCATCGCAGCCCATATCGATCTGCGTCTTGCGGGCGTTATGGAACAAACTCGTCACGCGGAAGGCGCGGCGGTAGATCTCCTCCGAAAGCAGGTAGAAAAAGCGGATCCAGCGGTCCTTAAACGACGGCACCACCCAGTCGGCGCGAATGATCTCTTCCTCGCGCTCGCGGGTATAGATGCCATGCTCGGTCAGCAGCACCGGCGCATGGTGAACGCTTGAGCCCAGGCAGGCGAGCAGGCCGCCGTAGCCGGTCGAGATAGCGTGGTACACATCGGCAACCGGCACCTCGCTGCCCAGCAGGTAGAGCACCGGCAACAGCATAGAGCGCATGGTGTGGAATGCGTCGGCAAAGGGCGTGTAGGGGTACTCGGCAAGGCACACGTCGCGGAAGATATCCATAAACGTGCGGCTCTGCAAAAACGAGAGCGGATGCACGCGACGGCGCTGGAAAATATCGAACAGCACGTCCCAGTCCGGATTGGAGAGCGACACCAGGCGGCGTAGCGCCTCGCGCTCGCGGTCGTTAAAACTGGCTTCATGTTGCTCGCCCGAAAGCCGCAGGGCATCGTCCAGGAACACCTCGTGCACCTCGACCACGTTGCTGGGCAGCTCGTAGACAAATTTACCGCGGTCGGCAGCATGCGCGCCAATCACCCACAGCACAAACTCGTGCTCGGGCATGGCCTGGATATAGCCATGCATCCAGGTAGATACGCCGCCGTGCACATAGGGGTAGCAACCCTCGAGTACCAAGCAGATTCTCATTTGTCGCCACCCTCCTTGCGCTCGATCGTCAGGGTATTATCATTTGCCTTGAGCAGATACAGATTGCCCGTAAGGTGCGTCAGTTCGCCACCCGTCACCGCACCCGGCTCGCCATTATTGGCGCGGAACATGAGCCACGCCTCGTCGTGGAAATTGCCCAGGCTGAGCGTCCAGGCATCCGCACTGGTATCCACGCTCACCGTAACCGACGAAAAGCGCTGAATGGCGCCCGAGCATTCCGAGCCGGTCTGGCGGCGCAGGTCGGGCGCAGACTTGGTAAGCCAGTCCAGGTAGTCGGTCAGGCCGCCCTTGTAGACTTCCCAGCCCTCCTTGGCGCCGCGATCGGGATCGAGCAAGTCGTCCGGGTGCATAAAGTGCGTACTCACGTAGTGCATGTTGAGCTCGGACACGGCAGCCAGACGCATATAGGAATCGTCGACCATGCCGCCCGAGACAATACGTGGCTGCTCCACAATACCATCACTCGCCACGCCAAACTCCTGCATGTACGGCAGGTCGGTACCGTCCTCAAAGTACGTACTGGCAATAGTCTTAATGCGCGGAACGTCGGTGCCGATAAGCTGGCGCGCGCGTGCCGAAAGGATATTCGACGGTGGCACGTAGACCGAGCCATGAGCGTTGGGCAGGACCTCGTCCTGAAACGCGATAAGTTCGTTGAGTGAAGCGACAAGCGTCTCTTTGTTCTTCCAGGTCTTGTAGTCGTACAGCGTACCGTAGTCGGTGTCCCAGAGCGCAAGCGGCTGATGGTTGTAGCCGTGAAAGCCCAGCTCTCCGCCCATCTGCAGCAGCATGCCGCCAAAGTAGCGGAACTGCGTGGTATCGGCCTGGCGCGCGGGCTCGGTCTGGTTGACCGCGTCCTCGTAGTTTTCGATCATCACGCCGGTATAGCGAATGCCATATTTTTGCGCGAGCTTTTGCAGATCGGGCCACCAGACCTTGGTGTAAAAATCGGCAATGGAAAGGCCGTAGTCACGCTTGATATAAGTACCATCGCCTGAGGGCACGGGGCTGGGAAAGTCGTCCAAATAGAACACGGCGCTGTTGATGACCGGATAGGCCGTGGCATCACCCAGCAAGCTTATGGCCGAAGCATAGAACCCACGCATAACCTTGTCGTAGATGCCAATGTTGCACACCACGGTGTGACCGCCGCCGCAATCGTTAGACCAAATGAGCGGCGTGCCCGTGTCACCGGTCTTTGCCCATACGTGGGCCGTTTCGCGCAATGAAACCGAGAGCGAAGAATCGAAGGGATCCGAGAGCTCGTAGCGCTCTCCCCCGCCCAGCATAAAGTCCTCACTCGGCACAATGCTTTCGGCTTTTACATAGTCAAATCCGGCCGATTCAATGCCAAGCTTTGAGGTAATCACTTGCAGATAGCTCGAGTTATCCGGCGGCATGGCGAGCATAAGCGAACCGCCGGCACTCACCCAACTCATAATGTCGCTCAGGAGCGAACTGAGCCCATCGAGCGACGGCATGAGCAAAATCACGCGATCGAAGGAGGTCAGCGAGGGAATGGCATCCGCGCCATCCAGGGCAAGGTCAACGTCGCGGTGCGCGATCTTCATGTCGAGCAGGATCTGGTCGAACTGCTCCTTTACGTCCTCGACGCCAGCTTGATCGGAATCGGTAATGACCAGGCACGTGGGCTTTTGGCCAAAGATTGCCGAGGAGGCCGGCACCACATCGTTGGCGGCAAACATCCCCAGCTTATGCTGGCCCGCGCTGTACTGCACGCCGGCACGCTCCACCAGCAACACGGCGGCCATGACAATAAAGACCGCCCACACCACGAGGAGTCCCATCCAACGAAAGCGGCCTGCACGGTCGCGGATATGTTGCGCCACGTTCATCTGGCCTCCTCCCCGTCGCGCCAAAACGCCAACTGTTCGCGGTTGGCGGCACTCAAATACACATGCTGATTGTCGATCGCATCGATCACACGGTGGACCTCGTCACCGTCGCGGCGCATCACGGCCAGGCGCAGGCAAAGCATCCAAACCTCCTGCTCCTCGGGCACGTCGAGCACCAGCTGGTCGGTCACGGCCTGTGCCTCGTCGATCTGTCCGACATCGGCCAGCGCCGTCGCGTATCGAATGTGCAGCTCAAGGGTATCCTCGCGCTCGCAGCGACGCGCAAGCAGGCGCGCGTACTGTTGGCGCTGAATCTGAGCCACGCGCCCCTCAGCCAAGCCCGAGCCCAAGTATTCACCAAGAAAATCGCAGTATTCGTTGAGGTTTTGCGCGCTCGGGTCCGTCTTAAAGGCACGCTCCAGCTGCTGCAGTTTAAGGTCGGACTCCTTGGAGATCTGCGCCACCGCCGTCGCGGCATAGTGCGCCACCTCAACGTCGTCGTTAAGCTTAGCCGCCTGCAGCTGCGCCAGGTACGCGTTGGGCTCCTCGGTGAGCATGGAGAGCATTAGGCGGCGCCGGTATGCCGGGTCGTTGACGATGAGCGCCTCCTCGAGCGGGACCACGCCCGCATCGGCGTCACGGTCGTGCACCAGGATGCTGCGATGCAGGTCGTCGTTAAAGCGCAGCGACTCCAGCGCAGACTCTTTCAGCCCCTCGCCAAACACCGCGCTGCGGACCGATAGCAGAACCACCAGCAACGGGCCCCACAGCGGCACCAGCACTATCACAGCCAGCATGTGCCCGCGCACCGGCAGCAGGCCCAGCTTCACGAGCGTCCACAGCGTCAGGCAAACCAGCGCATGAATCAGCAGCAAGACGGCAGCAACGACAAGCGAGATCAAGCGGCACCCCCCTCGCCGTCACCGGTGTAAGAGATGTGCTGCAGCAGCGCCACGATGTCCTCGCCGTCGACGGGCTCTACCGCAATCTGCTTGGCGCTCAGGCGCTCGCGGATAATGGGCAGATCGCACGCCTTTGCCTGGCGCATAAGCAGATAGAGCACGTCGCCGTCGACCAAGCCCGCCGCGTCGCTCTCGCGGATTGCCGACCCAATTGCGCCCACCAGCTCGCCGACAGGCTCCATGCCCGGTACCACGCGCAGGAGCAAAAAACTCCCCATCTTGCTATCTGCCAGCGCTTGCACCGCCGCGAGCTCTTGGCCAAAGGCAGCCTGCTTAAGCACGCAAGTGCCGTCAACGCAGCGTTTATCCTGCGCCACCGCCTCATAGTCAAAGGCACGGCCCAGCGCGCTTTCGACCAGCCCGCACAAGATGCGGAACAGGTTTTGATAATAGAGGGTCATTTGGTTTTCGGCCGCACTACGCACAAAGATCAACACGGCGGATGCCCCGTCGCGCTCGATCGCGTATCCAAACATGGGAAGCCCCGGCGTCAGCTCGCGGTTCGCCCACAGGTTCGAACGACCCCCGTCGCCCAAAAGAGGTGCAAGCTGCTCAAGCGTGAGCGAGCGTGCGGCATCTTCGGCAATCGCGGGACTTGCTGCCACCAGGCGTGCAAATGCCCCGCCAGAAACATGGTAGATCGCAACCGAATCGTTCTCGAGGATCTCGCCCAGAAGCTCGCAGCACTTGCGATAGATGTCGCGTGGGTTGAGCACGTCGAGCTCCTGCGTCACGGCAAAGATCTTGCCAAAGCTGTCGTGGCGACCCACGATCTGGCGCCTGTACGCGCGCTTGTCCTCGATAGCGTCGTGGTAGAGCTGCGTAAGAAACGTATTACGGTTGCGCACGAGCTCGTTTTGATCGCGCTCCGCCCTAATGGCTTCGCTGTTGCGCAGCTGCACATAGCCGCACACGGCACCCTCAACAAAGTACGCAATAAACGGCAGCCAGTTGGACGGCTCGTAGAACAGACCCTGGAAGGTATAGCCGTACTGAGTAAAGTAGCTCGCCGCCAGGCCAATCGAAGCCAGCAGTGCCGCGACCAAGCCAAAGTCCAAGCCATACAGCGTGCCGATCAGCACCACATAGAGCAGGCGATAATCGAGCACGTTGAGCTGGGCCGATTGGGAGAACAGGTGCTCCAGCACCTCGAACAGGACCCAGGCAACGCCCGTCTCCAGGCATTTAATAGGCAGCGTGCGCATTTGGATGCGGTCGATGGCGGCGCGCAAGGGGTTGACCTTCTTTGCGCGGCCGGCATCCCAACGCGTTTGAATGGTCGAAAGATCGCGCAGCAAGTCGTAACGCTGAAACCAGCCATAGCGCACGCGAGCGACGTCGCTGGCGGGCAGGGCGTAGCCAGCAGAATCGCCATAGGCAACTGAGAGCCCTGGGAACAGTGCCTTGAGGGCCTCGCCCACCTCACCCGCCGTGTGATGGAAGGCATCGGCAACGTCGAGCGTCTCAAAGTTACCATTCCAGCTATCGAAGATACGGCGTACCAGCACCGCAAGCTCCTCGGCACACAGCAGGGGAAACGCCGCATCCTGCGCGCCCTGCAGAGCGACCGATCCGGTTGAGCACGCGTCGAGCAGCGGCACCAAAAACGGGTCCTCCAGCGCGGCAGATGCGGTATACAGGAACGGTACGCGCAGGATCTTGGTTTGAACGCCCTCGCGAGCAGCGTAGTAGCGGCACAGGTCGTTGGCTGCGCGCGATAATGCCCTTGCCCGTTCGCCCCGCGGCATCGGCGGCACCCTCGGCACCCGCGGGCCCTGCTATATACAGCAGTTGGACCCGGCGACCCGCGCACGCACGAAAGACCGTGCGCAGCAGCTCGATATCGCCCACGGTATCGGTATGCGGGGTAAGGTAATTGGATAGGTAGACCATGCGGTCGAACTCGTAGGCCTGCTCCAAGTGCTGGAGCAGCTCTTTCCACGAGGCATGGGGCGACGACTCGTCGCGGTACGCGTCCTGCGCGGCTACGACCTGCACATGGTCCCCGGGGAACGCCTTGGCACAAAAGTCATCGTCAACATATGCGGTGTTGCCAACAACCAGCACCTCCATGGCGCACCCCTCCCCTTAATTCCACATTTGTCATAGTCAAACATGCGTATTATACGCTGTCAACGCGAGCCAAGGCGCCTTTAAGGCTGTTTTAAGAACTTTTTTAGGGGATGTGGGGACATCGAGAGTGCTAAATGCGCGCCCAATCCGGAAGTATGCGGCAAATTCTTGACATGCCGACCACACTGGATAGTGGCAACGTTTCTACCTGCGGTTTCTTTACATGAAAAGGACGGCGTGCTCGAGGGTTCCGGAATTTACCGCATACTTCCGTCGGACGATTCCGGAAGTGCGGTGAAAAACCGAGATCGACAGACCAGACCCCTGTTTTAGCCTTCCGCGACCTGCGGTTTTGTTGTCGAAATTCGGTTTACGCTCGGAGGTTTCCGATTTCTCCCCGCACTTCCGGAAAGCACGCTTAAACCGCGCGTCCCTAAGCGAAAACCATCGGATATTTGTTTCTCCCCAAATGAGATCCTTGTTTTGCCAGGCCGAATCTTACATCCAAACAAAAAAGAGGGCCGACGCATCAGCCCTCTTCAGGTGTCGCCCGAAGGCTTCCAGCGCAATTGATTTAATTCTAATCGATATCACTTGTTTGACCACGATCACGTCAACCAGTAGAAGCCGCCCATGCTCGATCATTCCATTGCCGGGATGGTGCTTGACTAGTACGTCACACATTGCAAACATGAAAAAAGGGCAACACTCTCAGTCTGAAAGCGTCGCCCTTAAAACTCCCGAAGAGCTTTTGTATTACAGGAAGATACTTTACACCATCTTCCCTTGATTGGCAGATCGAAACAGACACCATTGTGATTTCAAGCAGAAAGCGTTATAGAAAGCGTTATATTAAGTTTGCATTTGCACGTGGTGTTCGCACTATACGCTCAGATGCCATAGTCTACAATGATGGCCTTCTTCACAGACGCTAGGTGGGATTACTCACTAGTAGCCGATATGTCGAAGGCCTTCTTGTATTTAAGGAAATCATATTCTCTAATAAGCCGTCTCAGCTCGCTATTACCGTGGATTATCTTGCGATCGTCCGTGATGAACGCCCTCAGATACTCGAGCAACTCACTTAAATCGAGCTCATCTTCCTCAAATGGCCACAGAGAATTGAGCACAGGGTTATTTAAAAGTGAGCAGTTTAATCAAGAGGGCCTCACCCCCGGGAGCAGGGCGCAGCGCTCGATCTATTGTTCTCCCGGACGGGCAATTTGGCGAGACCACTCGGAAAGGATGGATGAAGCAGCCGTGCGGTTACACCAACATTTCCGACGCGATCAGAATCGCTATTCTTAGCAGAAGAAGCACCGTAGATGCGGCGGTCCAGTTGCTATCGGCGGTCTTGGGGAGTGCCGAGTAAGTCGCGGTTTTGGCCTTGGATATGGAAGTGTTGGCGACCGTGGCTTTGGTCACCTTACCCACATCAAAGCGTCGCCACTACATTCGTCGACGCACACCACACATAAAAACTGCGCCATCCATAAAAATAGGGGATGCCCTCCCTAGGGAAGGAACCCCCTTGCAAAACTTCGGCCAAAGAAAGGCTTCTGTTTTTTGTTGTGAAGAAAGCATAGCTCTTTTTTGGCATCCAAGGCGTTGCGGCAACGCTCGTCACAGATTCATCGTTAATCAGCGTCCACCGGAAACCACGCACTAATCACCTTCGTGAGAAATTCAAATCCAGTAGAGACCTGAAGATTGCCCTGATAATAATCGACGTGCTTATTCATTCTTTGAACAAACACTCTCAGGCTCTTTGCTCGATGTTCGGAAACGCCTTGCGAAGCAAGTTTCCTGTGCGCGTATAGCGTAGTGACAATCTGCTGTATACGGTCATTGCTCATCTTTGACTTACGCTGGTCGAGACCGATACCGGCTATGGTCGACAACTCCCGCGTTACAACGTAGCTTGGCTTAAATTGCGGTCTATCAGCACGCAGGTTATTCAAAATACAGCTATTATGAGCGCATGCATTTCTTAATGACTTGACTGCTTGAAGAATATAGAACTCTTTAAGCATCTCGCGGTCGTCAAACCTATTGGCGCAAAACTTGTAAAAATAGAGAAACGAGCCAAAAGAAATTACTTCGACAAACGCCCACGCGGGAAAGTCGAAATCAGCATACCTGGCAATCAACCCACCAGTGTAGGGACTGTTCTTGCATCTGAGAATCTCGTCTTTGAGCGAATTGCACGGCGCTCCATCTGGCTTCGTGCCATCGTAGGAGGAAATGAAGTCCGAGACGACTGCATAGCCGTCCTCCCGCTCTGTCTCGATGCGCTTTAATAGTTTTACCTTTGCGAAATGCTCCACATCAAGCGTAAGCGGCAGCATTTCATAACGAAGGAGCATGTCGACAATCGACAAATCGACCAGCATCTTAAAGTCTAGATTTGCATACTCTCCCTTGCGGGCTCCTTCTTCAACTTTAGGAAACCCAAGCCGATAGGCGCGCAGACGAAAATAGTTGCTGTTCTTCTCCAGATAGGCTCTGGCATCGTCTTCGCTCATCAGCGAGAAGTGGACGCCTCTCGATTTGAGATGATCAATCTGCTCGGACGCCGTAAGCCACGGCTTTCTATTGGCGTCGGTCATCAGATCTCCGTTCTCAATGATTGGCTTGAGATTCAATGTTAGCGCGTTCAGCCGGGAGAGCCGTTAGGATATGACCGTTATGCAAAATACCCCCTAGAGCAATAACCTGAATACACTAAAACTAAGGAATGTCAATCCGATTAATGGAATTATTTACCGTGCATTTGAGAACATCATCCTGCCCATCAAAAGCCATTGGGAAAAACTGCAGGTAACGGTTTCCGAGTATGTCAGAGTACGTGACGAGGATGCGATAGCCGGCCTCCATCACCGGCTTCGCTTCGCCCCCAAAATAGATAACCAGCTCACTCTCCCCTCCCACTGGAAGCTGTCGAGTCTGGCACCAGGCGACCCGCGGAGTTCCAAAATGGGCCCACTCATTTCTATTCGCAATCCCAACCCTCACATTAACCGCAGGCCCAGCTCCCATACTGGATATTGCATAACGATTAGCGGCATGCTCGTCCACAGGACTCTCGTCGCAAGGAATAGCTGGGGCTCCGCCATCAATCAGCAGACGATCAACGCAGTCCAAAGCACCCGATTTGTATTCATCGTCCCTGGGATCAGCCTCGGTAAACACACCGTGAGCGAAACCGTTCTTCGACATACATAGTTGCTTTTCCGACAAACGGGTTAAGGCAATACAAGGGAGAACGTTCATCACATCAGAATGATTCCGGTCTTCTCTACCAGCTAGCAGCGAGAAATACAGCACCGCGACCGCCGAAATTGAGCCCACTAACGCGCCAAGATACCCAAGCAGGCCGTTAGCGTCCCATACGGGATGCAGCCATGGAACTGGTGTATCAATTGAAAACGCGATCTGAATGACTATTAGTAAAAATACAGAGAGCACCACAACGCAAGCAATAAACGCCTTAATTAAATCGAATACCGAAGGCTTCCTCTTGCCCGAACACATTCCAACCAAACTCATTTCACGAAACACACGTTTTAATAAAGTTGGCCCCAAAATCGGTTACCTGGTAGCTCCAGCGATGGAAAACGAATTTCTTGTCATCTTCAAGCTCAACCTTCGCCTTCGCATTTTGGATAGCCTCGCTTGATTCGAACCTTTCAAGCGTAGCTTTAACATCATCAGCATAGTAATCACAACGCTTGAGGATGCCAAGTCGATCCAGGTTTCCCAGATACACCAGCGATTGATCAGGGTACTCGCAAACACCCTTACAGCACTCGTTATAGCCTTCTACGATTAGCGTCCATTTAATTGGAACTAGCTCGTCTGCGCTGACAATTCTTAAGTCAACGAGCGGAATAGACGCGTGTTCAGCGTCATCAGAGCCAGCCAACGTACTCAGTAACTTAGCCTCGTCGGGACTAATCTCCTTAAGTAGCTGAACAAAACTGGGGTGGACGTACTCTGCCGTCCGATCATCCATCGAGGAAAGTAACAGATTCGCATACATCCCTCGTAATTCCTCGCTGTCATAGCAATATGCGAGTTGTTGAATTGCTGGAACTGCGATATGCGCCGGAGGTTCGGTAAGATGCTCCTCGGGAATCTTATCAACACGAGACTCTATAGCATCGATGGCCAGCTTGATGCTTTCCTCTCTATTAACAACCCAGCGATTCCACGAGGAAAGCCAAATGGCAACAGTCCGTGGAACCAGGCTAACCGTTTTTCCTATCGACTCCGCAGAGGGATGAACAAGGTCGTCATATGCCTTTTCAAGCACCGGTATAGTGGCAATTTCATTAACCTTATCGAGATCCATATCAAACTCCTTGCACATCAATGGTGACGCATAATTTCTTTCGCAAATTGACAACCGCATAGCGGAACACGGCCCGCGCCCCGTCACATGATTTCTAGCAGCTAAA
>CATZIG010000009.1 GCA_958419975.1 uncultured Collinsella sp. | reverse complement strand
CGCGCCCTTGAAGTTGAACGTCAGATTGTCCAAATGCGGCCCGCGCAGCGTCGGCCGGTCCGCCGTTCGTTAGAACTGCGGAACTAAATCAACTTGAAACCCTTGCGCTTGCCCACGGAGAGGGTGTCGCCAAGCTTGAGGGCGCTCGGATCGATGTTGTAGCTCTTGGGAGCCACGGCCTTGCCGTTGATCTTGACGCCGCCGCCGTCGATATCGCGACGAGCCTGGCCGGCGCTCGCCGAAAGACCCAGGTCCTTGAGCAGGCCAGCGAGGTAGATCTGGCCCTCGTCGTTGACGGTCAGCTCAACGTGCTTCTCGGGGAAGTCGGCGAGCTGGCCCTCCTTGAACACGCGGTCGAACTCGGCCTGAGCCTCGTCGCCGGCACCGGCGCCGTGGTAGGTGTCGCACAGGTCGCGGCCCAGAGCGCGCTTGAGCTCGTAGGGGTCGGCAGAACCATCGGCCAGGGCAGCGTCGATCTTGTCGACCTCTGCAGGGGTGAGCGAGCTGGCCAGACGATAGTACTTGCCGATCATCTCATCGGGGATGGACATGGTCTTGCCGAACATATCCTTGGGGGCGTCGGTCAGGCCGATGTAGTTGCCGTAGGACTTGGACATCTTGCGCACGCCATCGGTGCCCTCGAGCAGCGGCATGGTGAGCGCGATCTGGGGCTCCATGCCCATCTTCTCCATGAGCTCACGGCCGGCGAGCAGGTTGAAGAGCTGATCGGTGCCGCCCATCTCCACGTCGGCCTTGATCTGCACGGAGTCGAAGGCCTGCATCACGGGATACAGGAACTCATGCAGGGCGATCGGCGTCTGAGACTGGTAGCGCTTGGTAAAGTCATCGCGCTCAAGGATGCGGGCGACGGTGAACTTGGAGCACACCTGCAGCAGGCCGGCCAGGTCCATCGAAAGGATCCAGTCTCCGTTGTGCACGATGGTGGTCTTCTCGGGATCCAAGATCTTCATGGCCTGGCTCACGTAGGTCTCGGCGTTGGCCTCGATCTGCTCCTGCGAAAGCTGCGGACGCGTGGAGTTCTTGCCCGAAGGATCGCCGATCAGCGCGGTGCCGTTACCGATGATAAGGGTGACGTTGTGGCCCAGGTCCTGGAACTGACGCATCTTGCGCAGGGGCACGGCATGTCCCAAGTGCAGGTCGGGGCTGGTGGGATCGACGCCGAGCTTGATGTTGAGGGGCTCGCCCTTCTCAAGCTTCTTGCGAAGGTCGGCCTCGGGGACGATCTGCGCGGCGCCCGAGGTGATGATACGCATTTGCTCGTCGACAGACAGCATTGGGTATCCTCCTTTTGCTATAGCACCCTCGCCGGATACGGCGGTGCTGGAAGTCCATAAACTCTCATATGATAACAAACTGACGCGACGCGGCACCTACGACAGGAAAATCCTCGTCCTGCCGCACGCGTCAACGGCGACCGGCAGACGCGTACCGTCGTGTTCAACTAAATAGCGCGTTTGCTGACGACGAGAGCAGTCACGACAATGGACCTGCCCCGTCGCATCGGTGGCGCAGACGCCCTCGGCGATCAGCAGGCAGTGCTCGCACACCATAAGCTCGGGACGGTCGGCGTCGACCGGACCCAAGACGCCGGGTTCAGCAGCCAGTTCGGCAATACGCTCCGCATCATTGCCGAGCAACTCGGCCGGCAAGTACACCCGCCCCGCACCAAGCCCACGCAGCCAGACAAGCGTGGCCCGGTTGGCGCAAAACACTGGCGCCGCCACATCAAACGCCACGCCCAACTCACGCGCCATCGCAGCCTGTCCCAAATTGCGGCAGACCACACGCCCGGCACGCTGCATCAGCGAGCGGGTCCGCTCGACGTCGCCCCCGCGACAGACCTCATCGAGCACCACGGTCGCATCGGACAGGTCGAGCTCGTCACACGGGTCGGCATCCATCAGGTCCCAGGCAAAGAACATACGAGCCAAAGCCCCCTGCTCCGCCGACTCCGCCAGTCCCGCCGCCGGCACATCGCCAGCGACAACGGAGCCCTCAAACGGCAGCACTTCAACGGCGCGAGCAGCAGGCACGACCGCATCCGCCTCGGCCCGCATGCGCTCCAACACCGCCGCCGTCTGATCCAACACGCCGGCGCTGCGAATCAGGTACACCTCGCAGCCCGCGTCCACCTTACGCTTGCAATGCACGACGATGCGCTTCCCCGCTGCTGCATCCACCGGGCAGGGCACCTGCGGCCAGCGCTTGGGCGCATCGGGACGCGCGTCGACACCCGGATAGAACCGAATCTCGAGCGTGTCACCCGCCGCCACGGCGGCGTCGAGCTCAACGGTCACCTCTTCGTGGCCCACAGCGACCAAACGCCCCACGCGCACGCCCTGGTTAATTGCGCGCTCAAAGCTCATCAGCTCGGCACCCGAACGCCCTCGCAGGTACGTATCGGTAAACCCACGGTTAAACGACCTCCCCAGCTCGCGTTCAAGCTCTTCCACGGCATCGGGGTCCCACGCGCCGTCGCGCAGCATATCGAGTGCCCGGCGCCACACCCGCACCACGTTGAATACGTAATCGGGGTTCTTCATGCGCCCCTCGATCTTGAGCGACGCCACGCCGGCATCTACAAGCTCGGGCAGATGTGCAATGCCCAGATAGTCGCGCGGGCACAGCAGGCGATCTCCCTCGACGGCGACAACGCTCTGTCCCGCCTCGTCCACCAAGTCGTACGCCAGACGGCACGGCTGCGTGCAGTCGCCGCGCATCGCCGAGCGCCCACGCCGCAGGGCCGAGAACTCGCACGCCCCCGAATAGCCGATGCAAATCGCACCGTGGCAGAATACCTCGATGGGCACGCCCGTGGCACATAGTGCCGCAATCTCGTCGACCGTCAGCTCGCGTGCCGTCGTCACGCGCTCGACCCCCAGCTCGTCGGCGGCAAGCCGCACGGCACCCTCGCTATGAGCGCCCGCCTGCGTAGACAGGTGAATCTCGACCCCGGGAATCGCCGCGCGCAGCGCGCAGGCCAACCCGGCATCGGCGACAATCAAAGCATCGGCGCCCAGCTCCAGTGCATGGGCTCCCAACGCCACCGCGTCGGATAACTCATCGTCAAACACGAACACGTTGAGCGTCACGTACACGCGCACGCCATGGGCATGCGCCACGGCGCAGCCGCGCGCAAACTCGTCATCCGTAAAGCCATGCGCGCTCACGCGGGCGTTAAAGCCGCCCAGCCCCGCATAGATGGCATCGGCACCCGCGGCGATGGCCGCAAGCATCTGGTCGAGCCCGCCCGCCGGCGCCAGCAGCTCGGGCAGCGCCGCACCGGCAGCATCCAATCCAGTCTCGTATTGTCCGCTCGGCCCCATCGCCCGAATCGCCATCGACAAACTCCTTACCAAGGTATGCATTCACTCTGAAAAATGCCGTCTTCCAGCATACACGAGGCCTCGCGCGCCCCGTTTGGTTTATCGTGTAATAACTTATGTCCATCCTGCCCCGACGGCACATCCGCCGTCCGGCACGACATACCTGGAGGTCAATATATGGGTCCTCGCCAACGACAGGGACGCAGCCGTTCAAAGACGCATGCTCTGCCCATAATCCTGCTCTCGTTTTTGGGCTTTTTGCTGATCGCGGGCGTGGCATTTGGCATCGGCATGGTCGGCAACGTCAACCGCTGGCTGTCCGATCTGCCCGACTACACCGACGCCAACGCGTATCTGGTGAGCGAGCCCACCGAGATCGTCGACTGCAACGGCAACAAGATCGCGAGCTTCTACACGCAAAACCGCAAGTCCATCACCAAGGACGAGGTCTCCCCCTACGTGCTGCAGGGCACCGTTGACGTCGAGGACGAGCGCTTCTACGAGCACGGCGGTATCGACCTGTGGGGTATCGCGCGTGCCGCGGTGGCAACCCTCGGCGGCGGGCACGAAGGCGCCTCGACTATCACCCAGCAGCTGGTGCGCAACACCATCCTGCAGGAGGAGCAGTTCGACTCGACCATCGAGCGTAAGGTGCGCGAGGCCTACATCGCCGTCAAGATGGAGGACATGTACTCCAAAGACGAGATCCTCATGATGTACCTCAACACCATCTATTACGGCCACGGCGCCTACGGCATCGAGGCCGCAGCCGAGACCTATCTGTCCAAGAGCGCCGCCGACCTCACCCTGAGCGAGGCCGCGCTGCTCATCGGCCTTCCCAACTCGCCTTCGCAGTACGACCCCACGGTCAACCCCGACCTGGCGCTGTCCCGTCGCAACAAGGTCCTTGACAACATGTTGCGCCTGGGCCACATCACGCAGGAGGAGCACGATGCCGCACAGGCCGAGCCCATCACCCTCAACGTGACCGAGATTTCGGGCAGCGGCGTCGACGTATACTCGCAGCCCTACTTTGTCGCCTATGTTAAGCAGCTGCTGGAGCAGGAGTTCTCGACCGACGTGCTCTTTAAGGGCGGCCTGACCGTCAAGACCACCATCGACCCCACGATGCAGCAGGTGGCAGAGAATGCCGTCCGCGAGCAGCTCGACACGCTCTCACTCGACGGCTTGGACATGGGCATGGTCGTCGTCGACCCCAAGACCGGCTACATCAAGTGCATGGTGGGCGGCTACGACTACAACGCCGACGAGAACCACGTAAACCATGCCACGGCCAAGCGTCCCGTCGGCTCCACCTTTAAGGCCTTTACGCTGGCAACTGCCATCCAAAACGGCATGAACCCCAACGTCACCCTCAACTGCAACTCGCCGCTCAAGGCCAAGGGCACCACGACCGAGGTCCAAAACTACGCCAACCATAGCTATGGCAACATCACGCTTAAGCAGGCGACGGCATACTCCTCCAACACCGGCTACATCCAGGTGGCGGAAGCCGTCGGCAACAGCAAGATCATCTCGCTCGTCAAAAAGCTCGGCATCGATCCCGCCAAGGACAACATCGAGGACGTTCCCGTCATGACCCTCGGCACCGGCTCGATCTCGCCGCTCGAGATGGCCGCCGCCTACGCGACGTTTGCCAACGGCGGCTACTATCGCCAGCCGATCGCCATCACCGAGATTGACTCTCGTACCGGTTCGGTGCTGTACCAGCACACCGATAATCCCTCACAGGTGCTTACCGAGGGCGAGGCCGCCGCGGTCACCGATGTTCTGTCCGGCGTCATGCAGGGCGGCGGTACGGGTGCTGCCGGTGCCCTGAGCGTCAACCAGCCCTATGCCGGCAAGACGGGCACCACCGACAACACCACTAACCTGTGGTTCTGCGGCTATACCCCGCAGCTGGCGTGCGCCCTGTGGACCGGCTATTCCGCGGGCGAGATCCCCATCCAAAAATACGGCACGGACCTGCTGGGCGACAGCACCAACCTGCCTGTCTTTAAGCGGTTTATGAACACCGTTCTGACCGGTACCGAGCGCGAGGAGTTTGCGACCGGAACGGCGCCCACCTACAAGAACAACAGCGTCTGGAAGTTCTACGGCACCAACAACACCAAGAAGACGGAGAACGACGACAAGGACGAGAACGAAGACGAAGAGGAAACCACCACGACGACGACAACGACGACCACGACCACCGAGACCACGGGTGGCGACACCACCGGCGGCACCGGTACGACCGGTGGCTCGACGGGCGGCTCCACTGGTGGTTCGACCGGCGGCGATGGCGGCACGCCTACGCCTACGCCTACGCCCACTCCCGACCCCTCGCCCACGCCTGACGATACGGTCGGCTAGAAATTCATCCGGCCATAAGCAACAAGGCCCCCGAGCAGCTTATTTGAACTGCTCGGGGGCCTTTTAGTTTGAAGCGGCCTGGTGGGCGGTCTTTATACCGGCAAACAAGGGGGGGGTACCAACCAACGTCGATACCCCCTTACAAGCCACGATGTCAGCGCACACAGTGCAGAGCGCACGACCCGCACGCCTACTTGCGAGAATTGCTCAGCTTATTGATCAGCGCCTCGAGACGCTCGCCGTCCTCGGCCGTCTGGGCAATAACCAAAATCGTATCGTTGCCGGCAAGCGAGCCAAGCACATCGGGCAACTCTGCCGCATCAACGGCGGCGGCGATGCCGGAAGCCGTGCCAGGCTGAGCCTTGATCATAACCAGATTATCGGTACGCAAAACGCCCGTTACGAGCTCGGAAACCATACGCTGCAGGTGCAGGTCCTCTGCCAGAACATAGATACCCTCGGGGAGCTTACGCAGCCCCATATCGGCAATATCGCGAGAGACAGTCGCCTGCGTGCAATCAAAGCCCATAGCACGGAGCTCATCGACCAGCACGCGCTGCGTACGGACGTCCTTATTGCGCACAATATCTCTAATGGCATCCTGGCGCCCATTGCGTTTTTTAGCCATACAAACCCTCTCTCCAAAAGATGGCGGAGACAATCAATCAGTGATTGAATAGTTTAACGCTATTTGAAGGCTTTTGTGTATAAGAACGCATTTCGAAACAATTCTATGCAAATTTGTTTCGAAATGAGCCGTTTAGGCGGTTTTTGCACCCGTCCGGTTAAGAAAAGCTGCCAGATGCGTACACATCACGCAGCGCGTGGGCTTGGCGCTGGCGATCGGCCCAAACAACAGACCGAGTCCCCGATGGTTGTCCTTGAGCGCGGCGACCATCTGACGGGTTCGAGGCGCCTCGAGCAAATCACGCATGCGGGCGGAACGCTCGATTGACGACACTCCATGCGGGCTCAGACACAAATTCTCGATGCAGGCGACCAGTCCGGCAAAGTAGAACTTTTGGCTTGCCAGCTTGAGCCGACCACCGCTATCTGCTTCCGAGAGTGAGTCCGCAAGCTCGTCGAGCGCTCGAGTGTCATCGGATATCCTGGCATACATGGTGGGATCAAAGGCATCTGTAAGCTTAGGTGCCACCGCGTGGAAACAAGCGTCGCCGCAGCCGGACACGCATCGTGCCTGCGAAAGCGCGCATGCCATAAACCCAACTGTGCGAAACACCTTGTCGCACAAAAGGCATGCCTCAAACAGCGAGCGGCTGTACATCACGCCAGAGGTCTGAGCGACTAGGCCGCCTAAAATCAACTGAGGCAGCCCGGCCACCATCGAAGATTTGCTATCGATGGAAATATGAGTAGCATCCAAGACGCGCGAATGGCGCTCTCGATGTGCATCATAGCGGTCGAGCGACACCGTGGGGAACACCATGTCTGCCGCTGTATCGCACGCGATATCGACCATCTTGGAAAGGGACTGCGGAGCAAGCCACTCATCGGCGTTCATAGCGATGATTTGAGAGCCACGCGATGCAGCAAAACCGGCATGAAGACAAGCACCGCGCTTCGCATCCTCGACGTCAATCAAATCAATATGGATGTCCCTGTCGGCAGCAACTTGAAGCGAATGGCGCACACCGGGCGCAGCATCGCGGCAGACAACGACAATCTGCAAATCGTAGAGGTCTTGGTTCTGGATACTCTCGAGCGCACGCATCGCATAGCTGGGCGAACCTTCTACCACAAGGATCACCGAAAGTCGCGGATGCGAGCCACGTCGAACCAAGTTATCCGTCCTCTCGACAGCAATGAATCAAATCGTGGTTCATGGTACACCCCGGCAATAAAAGCAATGAGACACCGGTTGTATTGCACGCCAAGAACAGATGTTGCACACGTGCAGCCCACAGATGACAGGCGTCGACGCACGACGCGTCGAGCCCTCCCCTAGTCGAGCACGACAAGCTCGGCGGGATCGTAATCCACGCCCATAAACGTAAGGCCGCAGGCAGGAGCCGTGGGGCCCGCAGCGGTACGGTCGCAAGCGTCGATGACCTCGCGCATCCACTCGGGTTCGCGGCGATGCATGCCAATCTCGACAAGCGTGCCAACGATCGTACGGACCATCGAATGCAGAAACGCATTGCCCTCGATGGTAAACGTCAGGATGTCCTCGCCAAACGCAACCTCATGTCCAAACTCGGCGCGCATTACGCAGCGGTGCGTAGGTTTGCCCACGGCAGAGGCAACCTTGCAAAAGCTTTTAAAGTCCTGCTCGCCCAGCAGCGCGGGACAGGCCGCAGACATCGCCTCAACATCCAATGGGTAGCGATGCCACCACACCGCACCGCGCGAAAGCACAGGGCGCGCGTCGCGATCGGCAATACGGTACGTATACGTACGGGAACGCGCATCAAAGCGTGCAGAAAAGCCTTTACGGGCCTTGTAGACCTCGTTTATGGCGATATCTTTGGGCAGGAGGGCATCCATAGCCCTCAGCCACCTACGGCGCGTCAAAGCCAACTCAGCGTCCGTTACGGGCACGCTGATGAACTGTGCCACCGCATGCACGCCGGCATCGGTACGCCCCGCACACGTCAGGTCGATCGGGCGGCGCAGGAGCGTCTCGATAGCGCGGCGCAACTCGCCCGCAACCGTCGTCTGACCGGGCTGCTCGGCAAAGCCGCTGTAGGACGAGCCATCGTAGGCCACGCGGAAAACGAGCGTGGCATCGAGCTCGGGAATCGAATTGAAATCAGACGGCGCGGTCATGGACGCTCCCAACAAACAGGCAATGGCATTTCGACAAAAAAAGAGGGGTACGCGAACGTACCCCTCGAATATAGCCTATGCAGACGGATTGTCTACTCAGCGGTCTCCTCAGCAGGAGCCTCCTCGGCAGCCTCGACCTTCTTGGGAGCAGCGGCCTTCTTGGGGGCCGGAGCAGCCTTCTTAGCCTTAGGCGTGCAAGGCTCGGTGACGAGCTCCATGATAACGATGGGAGCGTTGTCGCCCTTGCGGTTACCGAGCTTCATGATGCGGGTGTAACCGCCGTTGCGGTCCTGCCACATGCCCTGAGCAGCCTTGTCGAAGATCTCGGCAACGAGCTGCTTATCGCCGAGCTTGGCGATAGCCAGACGACGAGAGTGCAGGTCGCCCTTCTTGGCCCAGGTGATGATCGGATCGACGACCGAACGCAGCGCCTTAGCGCGGGTCTCGGTGGTCTTGATGCGGTCGTTCTCGAAGAGGGCCTTAGCAAGGCTCTTCTTCATGGCCTTGGTGTGGCTCGCATCGGTGCCGAGCTTCAGGCCCTTCTTAACGTTATGACGCATGGTCTAGTTTCTCCTCAAATATGCGAAGCATTAAGCCTTCAGGCTCAGGCCCATGGACTCAAGCTTGTCCTTCACTTCCTCGATCGACTTAACACCGAAGTTACGGATGTTGAGCAGATCGTTCTCCGAGAACTCAACGAGCTGACGGACCGAGTGAATGCTGGCGCGCTTAAGGCAGTTGTAAGAACGGACGGAAAGGTCCAGATCCTCGATCTGCTTGTCCAGCTCGGCGTTGTCGTTGGTGACCTCGGGAGCGAAGATCGAAGCCTCCTCCTCGACCTCGGGGGTCTCGGCAAGGTTCATAAAGGCAGCCATATGCTGGTTAATGATATTGGCAGCCTGGACCACGGCGTCGCGCGGGGCGATGGAGCCGTTGGTCTCGATCTCGAGGACAAGGCGGTCGTAGTCGGTGTGCTGACCGACACGGCAAGCCTCAACGAGCTTGGCGCAACGGGAAACCGGCGAGTACAGCGAGTCGACGTGGATCACACCGATGGGATCGTTGTCGCGCTTGTTGGCCTCGCCAGAAACATAGCCGCGGCCATAGCCGATGCGCATGCTCATGGTGAGATGGCCACCCTCGGTGAGCGTAGCGATGTGCTGCTCGGGGTTGACCAGCTCAAACTCGGACGGAATAAAGAAGTCCGCACCGGTGACCTCGCAGGGGCCGTCAACCGAGATGGTGGCGGTCGCCTCGTCGGTCGTGCCGAGAGCCCTGAAGACAAGACCCTTGACATTCAGGACGATGTCGGTGACATCCTCGACCATGTTAGGGATGGTCATGAACTCGTGCTGCGCACCATCGATCTGAATAGCCTCGACGGCGGCACCCTCGAGCGAGGACAGAAGAACGCGACGAAGGGAGTTACCCAGCGTATCGCCGTAACCACGCTCGAGCGGCTCGACGGAGACACGAGCAGACGTCTCGTTAATCTCTTCGACCTGAACCTGAGGCCTAATGAATTCTGACATGTATTACCTCCAGCCTCAGCAGCCCGGATGGACTACTTAGAGTAGAGCTCGACGATGAGCTGCTCGTTGATATCACCGCTGATCTGCTCACGCGTCGGCAGAGCGAGCACGTTACCAGACAGCTTCTCGATATCGACCTCGAGCCAGCCAGGGACCTCAAAGCGCTCGGAGGAAATCAGGGCCTCCTTGATGGGGAGGAGGTCACGGAACTTCTCGCCGACAGCGACGACGTCGCCGGCCTTGACGCGGTAGGACGGGATGTCCACGCGCTTGCCGTTCACGGTGAAGTGACCGTGACGGACGGACTGACGAGCCTCTTTGCGGGTGCGGGCGAAGCCAAGACGGAAGACGACGTTGTCGAGGCGAGACTCAAGAATGATCATGAGGTTCTCACCGGTGACGCCGTTCATCTTACGAGCCTTGTTGAAGTAGCCGTGGAACTGCTTCTCCAGAACGCCATAGATGAACTTGACCTTCTGCTTCTCGCGCAGCTGCATGCCGTACTCAGATTCCTTGCGACGGCGCTTGGGCTGACGGATAGATTCCTTCTTGCTGCTGTAACCGAGCTCAGCGGGATCGATCCCGAGCTGACGGCAGCGCTTAAGAACAGGAGTCCTGTCGATTGCCATATTGATACGATCCTTTCAGTTACACGCGGCGACGCTTCTTGGGGCGGCAGCCGTTGTGCGGAATGGGGGTCTTGTCCTGGATGCTCGAGACCTCGAGGCCAGCAGCCTGGAGGGAGCGGATGGCGGTCTCACGACCGGAGCCGGGGCCCTTGACGAAGACGGAAACCTTCTTCATACCGTGCTCCATGGCCTGCTTGGCAGCAGCCTCGGCAGCCATCTGGGCAGCGAACGGCGTGGACTTACGGGAGCCCTTGAAGCCCACCTGGCCAGCCGACTTCCAGGAAATGACGTTGCCCTGGGGATCGGTGATCGAAACGATCGTGTTGTTGAACGTAGAACGAATGTGAGCCTGGCCCACGGAAATGTTCTTACGGTCCGCGCGCTTCAGACGGGCAGCGCGAACGTTCTTCTTAGCAGTAGCCATCTATCTAGCGCTCCTTATTTCTTCTTCTTAGCACCGATCTGACGCTTCGGGCCCTTGCGGGTACGAGCGTTAGTGTGGGTGCGCTGGCCGCGGACCGGGAGGCCCTTGCGGTGACGAAGGCCGCGGTTGCAGCCGATGTCCATAAGGCGCTTGACGTTCTGGTTGCGCTCACGGCGGAGGTCGCCCTCAACCATGATCTGGTTCTTATCGATATAATCGCGGATGGCGTTAACCTCATCCTCGGTGAGGTCCTTAACGCGCGTATCCACGTTAACGTTGCACTCGACGCAAATCTTCGTCGCAGTGGTGCGGCCGATGCCGTAAATGTAGGTCAGACCGATCTCAACGCGCTTCTCACGCGGGAGGTCGACACCATTAATACGGGCCAACGTAGTCTCCTCTCTTAACCCTGACGCTGCTTATGACGGGGGTTCTCGCAAATGACGAGGACCTTGCCATGGCGCCTAATGATTTTGCACTTATCGCACATCTTCTTGACCGAAGGACGTACCTTCATCGTTCTTCCTTTCGGTAGCGCTCAAACTACTTCCCTACTATCTACTCGCCCAGCCGCAGGCGTTTAAAACTATGGCTGGTCTTCACACACAATCCGACCGTAGGTTGAGCTAAGCCTGCAGTCGGAAATGGAGTGCGTGTATGCGTGCCGCTATTTGTAGCGATAGGTGATGCGGCCGCGGGTCAGGTCGTACGGGGAAAGCTCCACGACAACCCTGTCACCGGGGAGAATACGGATGTAATTCATTCGGATCTTGCCAGAAATGTTGCACAGAACCGAATGACCGTTCTCGAGCTCGACCTTAAACATGGCGTTGGGCAACGGTTCCTTTACCGTACCCTCGAGCTCAATTGCGTCTTCCTTCTTCACAAGCAATCATCTTTCTCTAGAAAACGACAGCGATTGAGTATTCTACAACACGTATGCACGCATCGTAATAACTTCGTAATGGCTCCACAACTAAGTGGAACTTGTTACATTTCTCCGCCTTGGAGCGAACACCAAGCACCTTGGGCATCCGTGGTGAGAATCACCGGACCGTCATTGGTAATGGCGACGGTGTTCTCGTAGTGCGCGGCGGGCAGGTGGTCGTTGGTCGTGACGATCCAACCGTCGGAGCCCGTGCTCACATGGTTGGAACCCATCGTAACCATCGGCTCGATGGCAATGACCATGCCGGCCTGGAGGCGAACGCCCCTCCCCTTCTTTCCATAGTTAGGAACGTTGGGGTCCTCGTGCATCACGCGGCCAATGCCATGGCCCACATAATCACGAAGCACGCCGTATCCGTGAGACTCGGCGAGGGACTGAACGGCATAGCCGACGTCCCCGATATGGTTACCGGGAACAGCCTGCTCGATAGCAGCCTTAAGGCAATCGCGCGTGACCTCACACAATGCCTTGGCTTCGGGCGTGGGGGTGCCGACGAAAAACGTCCAAGCGTTATCGCCGACCCAACCGTCGACAACGGCTCCCGTATCGATGGAGATGATATCGCCATCGCGCAGGATCATGTCGGGGTTGGGAATACCATGGACCACGGCATCGTTGATCGATGCGCAAATGGTCCCCGGGAACCCGCCGTAACCCTTAAAGGCCGGGGTGCCGCCATGCATGCGGATAATCTGCTCCGCGAGCTGATCGAGCTCAAAAGTCGAAACGCCGGGGCGCACCATGGCTCCAACGTGGCGGAGCGCCATCTTAGATAGCGCTCCTGCCTTCTTCATCTGCTCGATTTGCGTTGCAGACTTAATCTTGATCATAGACCGAGAGCCTCTTTGACATCCCCGTACACGGTCTCGCGAGCCTGGTCACCGTTGACCGACTTGAGCAGACCCTGGCCACGATAGTAGTCGACGAGCGGGCTCGTGGACTTCTCGTAGACGTCGAGACGGTTCTTGATGGTCTCGGGCTTGTCGTCATCGCGCTGATACATCTCGCCACCGCACTTGGGGCAGGTAGCATCCGCAGCGGTGCCGGTGTAACCGCAGGCGCGGCAGGTGCGACGCGAAGACAGACGATCGATAATGACCTCGGGGGCCACATCGACCAGAAGGGCACAGTCGATCTCGCGACCCATGGCGGAGAGCTCGGAATCGAGCGTCACGGCCTGGGCGGTGTTGCGCGGGAAGCCGTCGAGGATGAAGCCCTGCTGGGCGTCATCGGCGGCAAGGCGCTCCTTGACAAGGTCGATCACGAGCTGGTCGGGAACGAGCTCGCCAGCGTCCATGTACTTCTTAGCCTGAATACCAAGCTCGGTGCCACCCTTGACGGCAGCACGCAGCAGGTCGCCCGTGGAAATGTGAGCGACGCCAAACTCGGCGACGAGCTCCTGTGCGACGGTGCCCTTACCGGCACCCGGAGCTCCGAGCAATACGAGGTTCATGAGCAATCCTCCTCTAGCCTATTTAAAGAATCCATCGTAATCATACATCTTGATCTGGCCTTCGAGCTTATCGACCGTGTCGAGCACGACGCCGACCATGATGAGGATGGACGTGCCGCCAAATGCCTGGATCAGATGGTTACCCGTGAAGGAGAAGATGATCGAAGGCACGATGGCGATGAGCGCCAAAAAGACAGCGCTGGGAAGCGTGATCTTGTTGAGCGCGTTCTTGATGTAGGCCGCGGTAGCCCTACCCGGACGCACGCCCGGAATAAAGCCGCCCTGCTTCTTAAGGTTGTCGGCCGTGTCATCGGGGTTGAACACCATGGAGGTGTAGAAGTACGCGAAGAACACGATGAGGACAACGTTAAGCACCCAGTTGAGCCAACCGGTCGAAAGCGCAGAGGCAACTGCCTGAATCCAGCCGATGCCGGGGAAGAACACGGCGATCTGAGCCGGGAAGTACAGCAGCGCCGAAGCGAAGATGATCGGTACGACACCCGCGGTGTTGACCTTGATGGGCAGGTAGGTGGTCTGGCCACCCATCATGCGACGGCCCACGACGCGTTTGGCGTAGGAGACCGGGATGCGACGCTGGCCGCGCTCAAGGAAAACAATCAGCGGGATAACCAGCAGGATGATGGCGCAGATGATCACCATGGTGATGATGCCACCGGCATTGCCCTCGGTGCTGGAGAAGATAGCCTGCGGCAGACCGGCCATGATGTTCGCGAAGATGATCAGAGACATGCCATTACCGATACCGCGCTGGGTGATGAGCTCACCAATCCACATGATCAGCATGGCGCCCGCGGTGAGCGTACCGACGATCATGAGGTCGAAGATGATCTCGGGAGCGCCGGCGCCATTGAAGCTGATGCCGAAGCTCTTAAAGAGGAAGAGGTAACCCACGGAGTTGAGGATTGCCAGAGCCAGGGTGAGGTAACGCGAATACTGCGTAATCTTGGTCTGACCGACCTCGCCCTCGCGGGCAAGCTCATGCAGGGAAGGCACGACGGCCTGGAGCATCTGGAGGATGATCGAGCTGGTGATGTAAGGCATGATGCCCAGCGAAAACACCGACACATAGCTCAACGCGCCGCCAGAGAAAAGATTCAGGAGGGCCATAGCACCTGCGGCGACCGAATTGTTATCGGTCGAGAAAAGGCCCAGCATCCCCTGGAAGGGAATGCCGGGCACAGGAACGTGCGCACCAATGCGGTACACGACGAGCATAGCTATGGTAAAAAGAATCTTTTCGCGCAATTCTTTGATGCGGAAAGCATTCTTAAAACCATTTAGCACGGCAGCTCGACCTTTCCGCCGGCGGCCTCGATCTTGGCCTGCGCAGAAGCGCTGACCTTGTCGACCTTGACCGTGAACTTCTTGGTGAGCTCACCATTGCCGAGCACCTTGACGGGCTCGAACTCGCTCTTGGTGATGCGAGCGGCCTTAAGAGCGGCACCGTCGATCACAGCGCCGTCCTCAAACTTACGCTCGAGACGCTCAACGTTAACAGCGGTGTACTCGATACGACGGGGGTTGCGGAAGCCCGGAAGCTTGGGCAGGCGCATAGCCAGCGGAGTCTGGCCGCCCTCGAAGCCGGCACCCTTGGTGCCGCCAGAGCGGGAACCCTGGCCCTTCTGGCCGCGGCCAGAAGTGGTGCCGTGACCCGAAGAATTGCCACGGCCGACGCGCTTGCGGTTCTTGGTGGAACCGGGCGCGGGAGTAAGATCGTGAAGCTGCATTTGCTACTCCTCTACAATCTCGACAAGGTGCTTGACCTTGAAGATCATGCCGCGGACGGACTCGTTGTCAGCAATCTCGCGAACCTCGCGGATCCTGTGGAGACCGAGGGCACGGACAGTACGGACCTGGTCCTGCTTGCAACCGTTGGTGCTGCGGACCTGCTTGATCTTGATGGTGTCAGCCATGCTTAGTTCTCCTTACCGACGAACATCTCGGAGACCGTCAGGCCACGGCGAGCCGCGACGTCCTCAGGGCTGGAGAGCTCCTTGAGGCCCTCGACGGCAGCCTTGATGATGTTGAGGCCGTTGTCGGTACCGAGGGACTTGGACAGGACGTTCTTGATGCCAGCAAGCTCAAAGAGGGGACGCACAGCGCCGCCGGCGATAACGCCGGTACCCTCGACAGCGGGCTTGATGATGATGCGGCCGGCACCAAAGTGGCCGAGAACCTCGTGCGGGATGGTGCCCTGCTCGGTCACCGGCACGTGGAACATGTTCTTCTTGGCATCGAGAGATGCCTTGGAGATGGCCATGGGCACCTCAGCGGACTTGCCCATGCCAACGCCGACGTTGCCCTTGCCGTCGCCAACGACGACGAGAGCGACGAGGCTCATGCGACGACCACCCTTGACGGTCTTCGACACGCGGTTGATGTAAACGACGCGCTCCTCGAACTCGGAGGCCTCGCGCTGCTGCTTCTGATTACGAGCCATGTGCTACATACCTCCTAGAACTCGAGACCGGCGGCACGAGCACCGTCGGCGAGGGCCTTGACGCGGCCATGGTAGATACGGCCACCACGATCGAAGGCGACCTTGGTGATGCCGGCCTCGATGGCGCGCTTGCCAACGAGCTGACCGACCTTCTCCGCAGCCTCCTTGTTCGAGGTGTGGGTGCCCTTGAACTCGGCCTCGAGGGTCGAGGCAGAGACGAGCGTCAGGCTGGAGCCCTTGCTGTCGTCGATGATCTGGGCATAGATGTTGGCGTTAGTACGGGTCACGCGAAGACGCGGACGCTCGGCGGTACCCGAGACCTTGCCGCGAACACGACGCTGACGACGCTTGAGGCCTTCCAGCTTCGCCTTATGCTTGTTCATACGTAAACTCCTAAAAAGGTTGATCTTGCCAGCACCTGACGGGGTGCTGGTCTTATGCGAGTGAGTCGGTTACGACTACTTGGCGGCCTTACCCAGCTTGCGGCGGATGTGCTCGCCAACGTAGTGGATACCCTTGCCCTTGTAAGGCTCGGGAGGACGATGACCGCGAATCTCAGCGGCGATCTGACCGACCTGCTGCTTGTTGATACCCTTGACGTTCACGTGGGTGTTGTCGGGAACCTCGAAGGTAATGCCCTCGGGAGCCTCGACGATCACGGGGTGCGAGAAGCCCAGGGAGAACTCGAGGTTCTTACCCTTCTGCTGCACGCGGTAACCGACGCCGGCGAGCTCGAGCTTCTTCTCGAAGCCCTCGGAAACGCCGACAACCATGTTGTGGATGAGGGCGCGGGTGAGGCCGTGGCGGGCACGGGTCTCACGCTCGTCGTCGGGACGGGAAACGGTGAGGACGTTGTCCTCGACGTTGATAGCGAGCTTCTCAAAGACATCGAGCTCGAGCTGGCCCTTGGGGCCCTTGACGACAACGTTGTTGCCGTTGACTGCCACTTCGACTCCGGCGGGAATCTGGACAGGCTTATTACCGATACGAGACACGGTGATCTCCTTTCCTTCTACCTACCGAGCGAATTACCAGACGTAAGCGATGATCTCGCCGCCGACGTTGTGCTTGCGAGCATCGCGGTCGGTCATGACGCCATGGCTGGTGGAAATAATGGCGGTACCAAGGCCACCGCGGACGCGGGGCATGTCGGCAACGCCGGTGTACTTACGCAGGCCCGGCTTGGAAATGCGGCGGATGCCGTTGATGACCTTAGCCTTCTTGGGACCATACTTAAGCGTGATGTGCAGAGTCTTCTGGGGAACGGTGTCCTCGACATCGTAGCCCTCGATGTAGCCCTCCTCGTGCAGAACACGAGCGATCTCGACGAGCTTCTTGCTGCTCGGCATGGAGACCGTGGCCTTGTTCACAGAGTTAGCGTTACGGATGCGCGTAAGCATATCTGCGATCGGGTCTGTAAGGTTCATACAGATTCTCCTTCGTTCTTGATGAACACGTGCTCTTGGTTCTTCGCCGCCCTTAACGGCAAAGCCTAACTAGCGCGTTTTCCCTGTTCCAAACGGATGCTTGAAACGCTGGTAGTGACTTACCAGCTGGCCTTCTTAACGCCGGGAAGCTCGCCCTTGAGTGCAAGCTCACGGAAGCAGACACGGCACAGGCCGAACTTGCGGTACACAGAGTGCGGACGGCCGCAGCGCTGGCAGCGCGTGTACTCACGAGTAGAGAACTTCTGCTTGCGATTGCACTTGACGATCATCGATGTCTTAGCCACTTATATCCTCCTCACATAGAGTATTGTTCGCCCCAAGCGCCGCTCCCTTGTGGAAACGGCGCTTTTAGGGCAGGTGAACCTATTTCTTGAACGGGAAACCGAAGGCGTCCAGAAGGGCCTTGGCCTCCTCATCGGTGTTGGCGGTGGTCACGAAAGTGATGTCCATACCACGCTGGTGATCGACGGAATCGAAGTCGATCTCGGGGAAGATGAGCTGCTCGGTGACGCCCATGGAGAAGTTACCACGGCCGTCGAAGCTCTTGGCGGAGATGCCGCGGAAGTCGCGGATACGGGGGATCGCGACGGAGGTCAGACGATCGAAGAACTCCCACATACGGTCGCCACGCAGGGTAACCTTGCAGCCGATCGGCATACCAGCGCGCAGGCGGAAGGTAGCGATGGACTTACGGGCACGGGTGATCATCGGCTGCTGGCCGGTGATGGCGCGCAGGTCGCGCACGGCACCGTCGATGGCCTTGGAATCGGTAGCGGCCTCGCCGACACCCATGTTCACGACGATCTTCTCAAACTTGGGGATCATCATGACGTTCTCGTACTGGAACTTGTCCTGAAGCTGCTGCTTGACCTCGTTGTTGTACTTGGTCTTCAGACGCGGCACATACTTCTCTTCTGCCATTGTTCACTCCTTCTTGGGGTTTTAAGCACGGGGCGTGGCCACGATGGGTTGTCCTCGTGCCTCCTGGCTGCATCCGCGCCGCTCATGGCATTTTGCGGTTTGGACTCGACGCAGCAGGAGCCGACAAAACAATCGGTACTATACGCGCATCGGGAGCGTATTTCCAGAAAAACCTCGTCTGCCTGCACAACTCCACAACTCCCCCGCACAAATGGATCCCAAAAAGCAGTTGCGGTGAAATAGGGACTGTTTGGCGGCCTAACAGGCTTAAACAGTCCGTATTTCACCGCAACTTATTGGTGGGGATGCGATTAGCGCTTGCGGGGGACGAGTTTGGTGCGGCGCAGGTGGATCATCTCGGCGGCGATGGAGATGGCGATCTCCTCGGGGTCCTCGGCCTCGATGGCAACGCCGATCGGAAGGTGCAGCTCGTCGATCTGGTCCTGTGTAAAGCCTTCCTGCTCCAGGCGGGCACGCACAAAGGCCGTCTTGCGACGCGAACCCAGACAGCCCAGGTAGGCAGGCTTGGCACGCATGGCCTGAATCACCACGTCGATATCGGACTTGTGGCCTGCCGTGGCCACGACCACCAAGTCGCGCGGGCCGATGGGGCACTGCTTGCTCAGGTTCTTGTAGTCGACCAGACGACGGTCGTAGACACCGGGCACCCAATCGGGGGTCAGCGTGCCGGGACGGTCGTCGCAGGCCACGACGGCAAAGCCCGCCGCCGTGAGCACCCGCGCCGTCGCGGCGCCCACGTGGCCGCAGCCAAAGATGTAGGTCAGGCCCTCGGGGCAGAGCGTCTCGATGTGCGCCGCGGGAATCTCAGAGGCCGCGTTGGTGTAGGTGACCTTACTCCCCTCCTCCACCAGCGAAAGCCCGGGGCAGCCGGCAATGGTATGGCGCGATGCCTCGCCATGGTACTCGGCCACATCGCCCTCGAGCGCGCTCGCGATAAACGGCTCAAAGTCGATGACGAAGTCGCCGATGCGCCGATAGACCAAGACGTCGGCAATTTCCTGAAACAACGGTGCCTGGGTCGCATCCAGATGCAGATAGCACAGGCAGATGGCTCCGCCGCAGATCATGCCGGTATCGGAGTTCTCGCCGCCCATGGTGTAGCGGACCAGACGCGACTGCCCCGCGGCCAGCAGCTCTCGCGCCTCATCCAGCGCAAAGAGCTCAATCTTGCCGCCGCCGATAGTGCCCGCCTGGCTGCCATCGGCAAAGACGGCCATCCATGCGCCCACACCGCGCGGTGACGACCCCGCCGTGCCGGCCACGACCACGAGCTCGCACGTCTCGCCAGCACGCAGGGCGACAAGCGCCGCATTCACAACATCGAGCTTTTCCATTGCCGCCTTCTATCCTCTAAAGATATCGGTGAGCATAGCGAGTGCCTCGAGCACGCCGCCGCCGACCGACGTCGCCTTGTCCGAAATGTAGTTGATATAGCTGGCATCGCCGCGCGGATCGACATCGGCGCATTTAAAGCCCTCAGTCACCTGCACGCCGTTCGCCAAAAGCCCGCGCAGACAGCCATCGATCTGCGTGCGCATGGGCGTATCGCCCGCGTAGCCAATCACGTCTCCGGCGCGCACGATGTCGCCGATTGCGCGGTCGGACCGAAACACGCCGGCGGCGGGGCTGTGGATAACACGCTCTTTGCCATAGCCAGCGATAATGCCCGGCACGCCCGTGTTGGGCTGGGGTGAACCTTGGGTAATGACACGGCCCAGGAAATGCCCGCGCATGGTCTCGACCACGGCGTCGCAATCGACCGGCGCGGTAAAGCCCGGCCCCACGGCGATGACGGTAGGCGCCATGTCGCGCGTGGTGCCCAGGTTGCGCTTGGCCAGAATCGCGTCGACCACAGCCGCGGGTTTAAGCTCATCGAGCATCTTGGCCTGAGGGTCCACCACGACGGCAACATCCCCCGCTTGGGTAATCTCGAGCGCCTCTGCCGGCGTCTGCGCCAAGCGAGCGCGAATGCCCTCGACCTGGACCTCGCCCAGGCGAATAGCCTCGCAAAAACTGATTGTGCGGCGGATGCACGTGGGAACCGCGATATCGGCCATAACGACCGACACGCCGGCGCGCACCAAGCGAGCGGCGACACCCGTGGCGATATCGCCGGCGCCGCGAACATAAACGAGCATTCCCGGGGCACCTCCCTGTGCTACGGTTTGAGCAGAGCAAAAGCGGTTCGACCGCTACTCTGATGATTATTTATTATCACAGTATTATACGGCGGTGAACAGATGGAAACGGTTAGCGGCAATCTTGCCTCGGCGCTCAGGATCGAGCCGGGCATTACCGCGATTATCGGCAGCGGCGGCAAGTCGACCTTGCTAAAGACGCTCGGCCTTGAGCTTATGCGCGCTGGCGGCCGCGTGCTCCTCTGCACCACCACGCATATGCTTCCCGTTGCCGGCGTGCCATGGGACGGGTCGAATCGTCGCCTGGACGCCGCGCCTTGGAAGCCAGGTGCCCCACACGCCCCAGGCTGCACCTGCGAGGCCTGCGCGGGGCTTGCACGCGGAGGCATCTGCCAGGCAGGCATCTTGGACCCGGAGACAGGCAAGCTCTCCGCCCCCGCCGAGCCACTCGGCGAGCTGGCACAGCGCTTTGACTATGTGTTGGCCGAGGCAGACGGTAGCAAGCGACTCCCGCTCAAGGCGCATGCCGCCTGGGAGCCGGTAATTCCCGCCGCCACGGCAAACGTTGTCTGGGTCGTCGGCACCTCGGGACTGGGCAAACCCGTCGCCGAGGTTGTCCACCGCCCCGAGCTCTTTTGCGAGCGTTGCGGCTGCGAGCTCACCGACACTGCCACCCCAGAGCGCGTCGCCCAGGTGCTCAATGCCGAGCTGCGGATGCTGAACCTCAACAATGCCCGCATCATGCTCAACCAAGTCGACACGCTCAGCGACCCCACGATGGGCGACCGCTTCGAGGCAGCTCTCGACCACCCCGTCGTCGCCAGCAGCCTCAAGTAGCCGGCCCCATCTCCTCAGTTGCGGTGAAATACGGACTGTTTGGCCGCCCGACGGCCGCAAACAGTCCGTATTTCACCGCAACTGAGGAGGGGACACGGCATCTTTGCTGCTAGCGGGGGACGTAGCGGCCGGGCTGGGCTCCGGTGGGCTCGCCGTCGCGTGCCGCCAGCACGCCGTTCACAAACACGGCCTTGGCGCGGCCATGTGCCTCAAAGCCCTCGAGCGGCGTGTAGTCCACGGCCTGATGCTGTGTCGCGGCGCTGATCGTCCAACGCGCGCAAGGATCCCACACGCACACGTCGGCATCGGCACCCTCGGCAAGACAGCCCTTGCGCGGGTACATGCCAAACACGCGCGCCGGGTTCTCGCTCATCAAGCGGCAGAGGTCCTCGGGTCCCAGCTGTCCCTCAAAGCTCGTGGCAATCGCGACGGGACGATGCTCCACGCCGGGCCCGCCGTTGGGAATCGCGCGGAAATCGTCGCGCCCGCGGTCCTTTTGCCCGTGCAGGTTAAAGCTGCAATGATCGGTCGCAATCGTATCGATCTCGCCGGCCACAAGCGCCTCGCGCAGTGCCGCACGGTCACCGGCATGGCGCAGCGGCGGGCTCATCACGTACTTGGCGCCCGCAAAGCCGTCCTCGCCCTGCTCCAGATAGCAGGTGTCGTCAAGCATCAGATATTGGGGGCAGGTCTCGACATAGATATTCTTCTGCCCGCGCGCTTTGGCAGCACGAATGGCCCCGAGCCCCAACTTGGTCGAAAGGTGCACCACGTTGACTGGGGCGTCGACGGCCAGGTGCGCCAGATACAGCAGGCGGCTCACGGCTTCGGCCTCACACACGTCCGGGCGGCTGAGCGCATGCCCCTCGGGCCCATGAATCCCCTGCTCGTACACGCGCTTCTGCAGCTCATTCACCAGCGTACCGTTCTCGCAATGCACGCACAGTATGCCGCCAATACGCTTGAGCTCCTCGAGCACCTCGAGCGTCTCGGCATCGTCCAGGCGCAAATGATCGTAGGCAAAGTAGGTCTTAAACGACGATACGCCCGCCTCGCGCATAGCCGAAAGATCGGCGCGGTTGCGTTCATTCCACTCGGCGAGTGCCATATGAAAGGCGTAGTTGGCCGTGCAGGTTCCGTCGGCACGGCGATGCCACTCGGCCAAGGCATCGGGCATGGTCACGCCGCGATCAGCCGTCGCGTAGTCCACGATGGTCGTCGTACCGCCGCAGGCAGCCGCACGCGTGCCGGTTTCAAAGCTATCGGCTGTCCAATCCATGCCAGTCCAGCACTGCATGTGCGTGTGGCCGTCGATAAAGCCGGGAAACACCCAGCAGCCCGCGGCGTCCTCGACGGTATCGCCCTCGGCCGGCTCAATCGCCGCGGCAATCCGCACAATCTTGTCGCCCTCCATGGCAAGATCGGCGCGGCGAAGCCCCTGGGGCGTCACGAGCGCGCCGTTTTTGATGATGATCATGTTGCTCCTTATTGATTAATACAGTTGGCCACGCGATCAAAATACGAGCAGGCCGCGATATGCTCCGTTATGCGTCGCTGTCCCTCTGCGGTATCGACATCCCACAGCTCGTAGGCACGCGCCTCGACCAGCACCACGTCGGTACGGTCCTTGAGAATCGAGCCCCCGCCGTCCTTGCCCTCAAGACGCATGAGTGCATCGAAT
>CATZIG010000008.1 GCA_958419975.1 uncultured Collinsella sp. | reverse complement strand
GTGCCATGCCCCTGCTTGCGCCTGGCGCGGCTGATCCTGCCACTGCCATTCTGCTGCCGCTCACCAGTGCGCAGTACAACCCCGCAGCGGGCGGCATGATCGCGGCTCTCATCGCTGGCGCATTTTTTGCCTGGATGGAGCGTCAGATTCGCAAGGTTATGCCCAACGCACTCGACACGTTCTTGTCTCCGCTGCTGGTGCTCATCATCGGCGCCTTTGCTCTGATGCTCGTCATCCAGCCGGTTGGCGCATGGCTGACGACTGCCATCTTTAGCGTTTTGACCTTTATCTTCGAGAAGCTGGGCGTCCTGGGCGGCTATATCCTGTCGGCAGGCTTCTTGCCGCTGGTTTCCGTCGGCCTGCATCAGGCGCTCACGCCGATCCACGCTATGCTCAACGATCCCGACGGCGCTACCAAGGGTATCAATTACCTGCTTCCCATCCTTATGATGGCTGGCGGCGGCCAGGTCGGTGCCGGTTTGGCGCTGTACTTTAAGACCAAGAACGCCAAGCTCAAGAAGTACGTCGCAGAGTCCATTCCCGTTGGAATCCTGGGTGTGGGAGAGCCTCTGATGTATGCTGTTACGCTGCCGCTCGTTCGTCCGTTTGTGACGGCCTGCCTGGGTGCCGGATTTGGCGGCGCGCTCGCGGCGCTGCTTCACATCGGCACGGTTTCTCAGGGCGTTTCCGGTCTGTTTGGCCTGCTGATCGTCGTTCCTGGCCAGCAGCTCGGCTACGTTGCCGCTATGCTGCTTGCCTATGCCGCCGGCTTTGTCCTGACGTGGTTCTTCGGTGTCGACGAGCAGAAGATCAACGAGTTCTTTGGCGAGTAGTTTGATATCGCGAGCCGTGTTGCTCGGGGCTCGCGGTGCGCGGCAGATTTCTTGATGCTATGGTTGTGCCGGCGGGGCTAACTGCTCCGCCGGCCTTTTTTAAAGGAGCGTTGAAGCGTGAAAACGGGTATTTCGATTTATCTTTCCAGCCCTCTGCAGGATATTGAGCGGACGATTGAGCGTGGTGCCGCGGCGGGTGCGCGCTATGCGTTCACCTCGCTGCATATTCCCGAGGATGGGGGAGCGGCGTATGCCGATAAGGTCCGTCATGTGCTGTCGCTGCTTTCCGCCCGCGGCATTGCGCTCATTGCCGATGTGGGGCCTCGCACGTGCGATTTGCTCGGGCTTGAGCGCATTGAGGACCTGCGCGATCTGGGGTTGGAATACCTTCGTTTGGACTATGGCTTTAGCGCCCAGCGGGTCGCGGAGCTGTCCGGTGTATTTCGCATTGTGGTCAATGCATCGACGGTGAGTTCTGATGAAATCGCATCGTGGCGTGAGGCCGGTGCCGATGTGACTCGTTTTGCCGCCTGCCACAATTTTTACCCCAAGCCTTATACCGGTTTAGCTCTTGAAGATGTTGCTCGGACGAATCTTCGTCTTGCGGCGCTTGGATTCGAAATCATGGCTTTTGTGCCGGGTGATGCTAACGTTCGCGGGCCGGTTTTCGAGGGACTGCCGACGGTCGAGGCGCAGCGCGGTCGCGCGTCAAAGGTTGCTCTCAATATGCTTGAGCTTGCACATGGCGCCGATTGCGACATTGTGTTGGTCGGCGACCCCGATCTATCCGATGCGGGCTGGGCGCAGTTTGCTCAAGTTTCCGCCGGATACGTGGACCTGCAATGCGAGCTTGAGCCCGGTTATGCCTATGTGCGCGGGCAGATTCATCACGACCGGCCCGACTCGAGTGTCCTCATCTTTAGGTCTCAGGAGTCACGTACGAAGCTTAAGCCGGATTCCGTGCCGACGGATGCCGGAGCCGGCCTGCCGCGAAAGGCGGGGTCGATCGCTGTGAGCAATAGCGGATATGGGCGCTACGAAGGCGAGCTTGAGATTGCGCGGGTCGATCTTCCCGGTGACGAGCGCATGAACGTTGCGGGCCATATCACGCCCGAGGCAATGGAACTGCTGCCGTTTATCAAGCGCGGATTCGGGGTACGGTTCGTTTAACGTGTGACCCGCGGGCTACAATTGGCCCATCATACGAAGGCGCCTCGTGTGGCGTGTGCCTGCGTTGGCCGATCTATATTCGGAGGATTCCCATGACCGTACTGTTTGCTGAATATCCCAAGTGCTCGACCTGTAAGAAGGCCAAGGCATGGCTGGACGAACATGGGGTAGAGTATATCGATCGCGATATCGTTTTGGATAATCCCACGGCTGATGAGCTTGCGACCTGGATTGCTCGTTCGGGGCTGCCGGTGCGGCGCTTCTTTAATTCGTCGGGCATGAAATATCGAGAGCTGGGCCTGAAGGCGCGTCTGGATGCGGGCATGACGGATCGGGAGTGCTACGAGCTGCTGGCGACCGACGGCATGCTGGTCAAGCGTCCGCTGCTGGTGGGAGACGACTTTGCGATTCCCGGCTTTAGGGAATCGGCTTGGGCCGAGGCGTTGCTGTAGCGGCTGCGGAAAGTGCGACCCGTTTTGAGTGCTCAGGGTGGGACGCACTTTCCGCCGGCGGGCCTGCCCCAGTCAGTCCGCCAGCTGTGCCCATTCGTGCGGATCGTAGACCTTTACGTGTTTGTTGGGCTTGCCGCTCCAGTACTCCTCGTCCATAAAGGGCAGATATGCCTGAACGCCGGGGCAGATAAAGGGAATCCGCTGCTGTTGCAGTCGCTCGCGCTGGCGCTGCTCCAGGTGCGCCTCGGATATGACGGTCGGCATACCGGACAACTCGACGAGGCTTGCCTGGATTCGCTTAAGGTCGGGGAGTCCCGCGTGCCATGACATCCGCATGATCAAAAAGGATGCACGGCGGTATTTTGCCTGCACCACAGTAATGGCGGGGCGCAGTGTGGGATGGATTTTGTCCCGTTCGGGCCAGAGGTCGGCAGTGATCTCAAGGCCCAGGGTCTCCCATAGGTAATCAAGCTCTTCGTCCATGGCGCCTCGATATCTACGTGATCATTGATACTTCGATTGTGTTGCCTGGTGCTATCGTTTTCGCGGTAGAATCTGCCAACGGTTGACGGCTACCGCTCGCGGCGTTTTGCCCTTCGTGTACAGCGGTCGGCTTCACAGGTCCTTCACGGGTTGGACTAAATTAGGCCAATTTGACTGAATTTCAAAAAAGTCAAAATTGGGGCTTGCGTCACGGCGAGACTTCCCGTATATTTCTTTCTTGCGCAAAGGCACAGCCGAGCGCAGCGATGCAGTCATTGGGATGTCGTCTAATGGCAGGACAGCGGATTCTGGTTCCGTCAATGGGGGTTCGACTCCCTCCATCCCAGCCATTGCATTTGCTACATATGGCCCGTTCGTCTAGCGGTTTAGGACGCCGCCCTCTCAAGGCGGAGATCACCAGTTCGAATCTGGTACGGGCTACCAAAATTGAACGCCCGGGCCTCGTAAGAGACCCGGGTTTTGTGTATTGACCGTATATACGGCGCCTGCCGTGTTTCGCTCAGATCGAGGAGTAGCCATGGATCTGCCCATCAGCTTGCAAGACATCACGTATGCCGAGAACTATCTGGCGCAGGGCGACCTGGCTACGGCGACGCCGCTGCTGGAGCGTCTGGTGGAGCTCGCCGAGGAGTATATTGATGCTGAGTGCAAGACGGAGGAGAAGCGTCAATACTTTAGCTTCGATAGCAAGTTTGAGCGCTTGGCCTATCGCCGCGTGGAGAAGGATCCGCGCGAGCTCGTGCAGGTCGAGGTGCCGTTTGACCGCCTGTACTCTGACATGGCGTTTGCCTACATTCGCCAGCAGGATTATGTAAGCGCTCGTAATGCCCTGATGCAGGCTGTGCGTTGGGACCCCATGAACTGCAACTATCGCTTGGATTTGGCCGAGCTGTTCCGTGCACTCGAGGACAAGCAGGAATGGGCATCGCTCTCGTTCTCGGTGCTGGAGCGTGCAAGCGATGGCAAGTGCGCCGCCCGCGCTTACGCCAATCTGGGTCAGTACTTCTTGGAGCCCGAGACCGAGAACGTTTCGGCTGCCGTGGGCTGCGCGCGTCTGGCGCTGCGCCTGGCGCCCAACGATGCGCATACGACGCGCCTGCTCAACAAGATCCATACCACCTATCCGGATGCCGCTGATGAGAGCGACGACCACGTGATGGGTGAATTGGCTCTGCAAGGCGTGCCGACCTCGCCTTCGGCCGAGATTGCCATCTGCCTGATTATGTGCGCGACCGATGCTGCAAGCGACGGCGACAAGCAGGAGGCGACGCGCCTGACGGTGCGCGCTCGCGACTTGGTGGGCGAGGAGGCCTGCGCGGCGATTATCAAACTGGTGCGCGAGAGCGACGCCGAGCTCAATGCCGAGCGTAAGGCAAAGCGCGACGCCGCGGGCAAGGGTTCCGATGGCGCCAAGGAGGCCGGCGATGCCCAGTAAGCGCGAGCGCAAGCTTATCTCCAAGAATCGCTCGGCACACCACGAGTACTTTATCGATGAGACGTTTGAGTGCGGTATTGAGCTGAGTGGCACCGAGGTCAAGTCGATTCGCGAGCGCGCCTGCCAGATCACCGATACCTTCGCGCTGATCCGCGGCGGGGAGTGCTGGCTCGTCGGCCTGCATATCCACCCTTATAGCCATGGTGGCGTGTGGAATCGCGATCCCGATCGTCGGCGTCGTCTGCTGCTGCACCGCAAGGAGATCGACTTTCTTGACGGCAAACTTCGCAACCGTGGTTATGCGCTGGTTCCGTTGGAGCTCTACTTTAATACGGACGGCCGCGTAAAGCTGCTGCTGGGTCTGGGTCGCGGCAAGAAGCTCTACGACAAGCGCGAGGACATGGCCAAGCGTGATGTCCAACGCGAGATCGACCGCGCCCTTAAGGAACGCAACCGCTAGGCACTCTGTATAAGTTGCGGTGGAATACGGACTGTTTTTCCTGTTTGAGGGGCTATTCAGTCCCTATTTCACCGCAACTGCGGGCGTCTCATCTTTCTTACTGTTCTGACACATATGTCTCAAAGGCGGCGTCCGTTATGGGTGCCGCCTTTTTTGTGGGTACATACATTCATGAGGTTCCAACCCGAGCTAGGGGAGTGATCGTTATGGACAAAACTGCGTTCTTTACCATGCCGAGCGGTCTGTACGTGGTGAGCGCTGCGGCAGACGGGCTGCGCGCCGGCTGCGTCATCAACACTGCGGTGCAGGTGACGTCCATGCCGCCGCGTATTTCGGTTGCCGTGAACAAGGACAATGTCACCTCGGGCGTCATCGCATCGGCCAAAGCGTTCGCGCTGACCGTGATCGATCAGACGGCCGACATGCTCTACATCGGTAACTTTGGGTTCCGCACCAGCAGCGATTATGACAAGTTTGCCAAATACGAGACCCGCGAGACGGCTCTGGGCATGCCCTATGTGCCCGAGCACGCGGCGGCCCTGTTTAGCTGCCGTTTGATCGACACTGTGGATGTGGGCACGCATCTGCTGTTTATTGGTGAGGTCGAGGATGCCGAGCGCCTGAGCGACGAGACGCCGCTGACGTACGACTACTATCACAAGGTGCTAAAGGGCAAGACGCCGCCTAAGGCGTCTTCGTACCAAGGGTAGAAATGGTGGAAAATTACTTGCATTATATTATTGAGAATATATACTAATAAGCAAGTACACCAGCAGTCACGTTCGAGAGGAGAACATCATGGCTGAGGAAAAGAAGACGTACAAGTTCGTGTGCACCGTTTGCGGTTATGAGGTTGAGGTCGATACGCCCGAGCTGCCCGAGGATTACGTGTGCCCGGTCTGCGGCGTCGGTCCCGATCAGTTTGAGCTCGTCGAAGAGTAACTCGCAGATACGCGATTTGCAGCAACACATAGCTCTGTCCAAGGGTCCCGGTCGGATATTCCGGCCGGGACCCTTTTACTCCGTCCCCAAGGGATCACGGCTGCTGTTAGCCGATCCAGTCTGTCGTGAGTCCGGCCGACCTTTGGTCTCAATCTGTAACATCTAGCAGTGAAAACGGGGTCTACGTGTTACAGATTGAGACAAACGGAGCTGTCCCTCGGAATGATCTCGATCTGTAACATCTAGACATCAAAAGCGGGTCTAGATGTTACAGATCGAGACGTTTGCCTAGGTAGGTGCCCCGCCCCATTACATCTCTGTCAACAACACGATGTCGAGAATCGTCACGATGACGCCGATCCCTACGAGCAGCGCGTTGAGCGGGCGCGAGTTGGCGTATTTGCCCATGACGCGGCGCGAACTGGTGAGTCGTATGAGCACAAAGACCGTAATCGGCAACTGAAGCGACAACAATGCCTGACTCCAGATGAGACCTTCAAAAGGATTTGGGACGACCAGGCACGCCGTCACTGCGCCGACGAAACAGGCCGCCACCCCGATCGAGGAATGTCGGTCGTGGATGTCGTATTCCTCGTCGAACATGCCCGCGGTGATGGTGCCTGCCGCCATGCCCACCGTCACACTACTCGATATGCCCGCAAACAGTAGTGCCACCGCAAAGATGGTCGAGCTTGCCGGGCCCAGAATGGGGGAGAGCGTGTCCGCTGCGACGGCGAGGTCGTCTACGACAATGCCGTGAGCAAAGAAGGTCGTTGCGGCCAGGATGACCATGGCCGAGTTGATTGCCCAGCCCACGCCCATCGAAAAGAGCGTGTCGAAGAGCTCATAGCGCAGACGCTCTTCGATAACCTGCTCGCCTTGGCCTTCGAAGTGCATGGATTGGATGACCTCGGAGTGCAGGAAGAGGTTGTGGGGCATAACGACCGCACCCAGGACACTAACGATAATCGCGGCCGAGCCAGTGGGCATGCTGGGCGTGATCCAGCTTGCGGCGGCTTGCGGCCAGTCGACCTTGACTAGTGCAAGCTCGGCCAAAAACGAGAGCCCTACCACGCCTACGAAGGCGATGATCCATCGCTCGGCGCGCTTGTAGGAGCTCGTCATGAGCATCGCCATCGATACTGCCGCCACGATGACGCAGCCCGCGCGCACGGGCAGCCCAAAGAGCATTTGAAGGGCAATCGCGCCACCCAGGACTTCGGCCATGGCGGTGGCGATGGTCGCGAGATAGGCACTGGCGAGCACCGTGCGCCCAACGAAGCGGGGGAGAAAGCGGGTCGTGGCCTCGGCAAGGCAGGCGCCCGTGGCGATGCCCAGGTGCGCCGCGTTGTGCTGCAAGACGATCAGCATGATCGTGGACAGCGTGACGATCCACAGCAGCGCGTAGCCAAACTGCGAGCCGGCGGCCATGTTGGAGGCCCAGTTGCCCGGATCGATAAAGCCGACGGTCACGAGCAGCCCGGGGCCGATATGCCGGGCGATATCCAGACCTCCGTGGCCTCCGGTGCGGTGCGAGCCAAAGTGTTGTTTGAGATGGTTGAGCATGGTGAGCTCCTGCGTGCCGTTTGTTTGACTCCGCAAAGGATACCCGTTTTAGGCTAAGAAGTTAACCAAGACTAACAAAATTGTTGTATTTGAATAGGATGGTGAAAGGGGATTACCGAAATGTCTTGATCTGTAACAACTAGGGATGGAAATTGGGTCTTACTGTTACAGATTGAGATGTTTGAAGCGGTGAGCTTACAGGTCGAACTTGGGGCCCTTGTTGCCGTCCTTGAGGTCGGCGGTGTCCACTCGTAGGGTGTGCGTTACGCGATTGTTTCGAAACGGGCGGGAAACACAACGGGCCGGCGATGCTCCTAGTATGCCTATTCAACTGACTGTCTAAATATCTAGGGGAGGATCGCGATGCAGGCAGATTCCGCTCAGCAGCAGGGCCTTTATCGCCCCGAATTCGATCACGATGCGTGTGGCATCGGCGCGCTTGCCGATATCAACGGCGAGCGCCATCACCAGATTCTGGACGACGCGCTGTCCATTCTGGTCAACTTGGAGCACCGCGGCGGCACCGGACTCGAGAAGAACACCGGCGACGGCGCCGGCATCCTGTTCCAGGTTCCGCATCACTTTTTCCGTAAAGAGGCTCAAAAGTGCGGCCAGATTCTGCCGGCAGAGGGCGACTACGGCGTGGCCATGCTGTTCTTCCCGCAGGACGACAAGGGCGTGGAGGATGCCCGTCGCGCGTTTGAGGAGGGCTGCGCCGAGGCCGGCGTGCCGCTGCTCTTTTGGCGCGAGGTGCCCGTCGACCCGCACGACCTGGGTGAGACGGCCCGCGCCTGCATGCCCACTATCCTGCAGGCTTTCCTGGGCCGTCCGGACGACACGCCCGCCGGCGACGCCTTCGAGCGCCGCCTGTACGTGTGCCGCCGCACCATCGAGAAGAAGGCTGACGCCGAGTTTGCCCTGCGCAACAAGATCTTCTATGTGTGCTCCATGAGCTCGCGCACCATCGTGTACAAGGGCATGTTGGTCGCCACGCAGATGCGCCGCTTCTTCATCGATCTCAACGACGCCGCCGTCAAAACGGCCGTGGCGCTCGTCCACTCACGCTACTCCACCAACACCACGCCCAGCTGGGAGCGCGCGCACCCCAACCGCTTTATCATCCACAACGGCGAGATCAACACCCTCAAGGGCAACGTCAACTGGATTCGCGCCCGCGAGCCCAATCTGTACAGCCCCGTGCTGCAGCACGATCTTGAGCGTGTGATGCCCATCATCAACCGCGAGGGCTCCGACTCCGCGATTCTGGACAACGTGCTCGAGTTCTTGGTCATGAACGGCCGTCCGCTCACGCGTGCCGCATCCATGCTGCTGCCCGAGCCGTGGGACCACAACGACAGTCTGAGCGAGGAGCGCCGCGCCTACGACGCCTACCAGTCCATGCTCATGGAGCCGTGGGACGGCCCGGCGGCCATCGCCTTTACCGACGGTCGCACGCTGGGTGCCGCCCTCGACCGTAACGGCCTGCGTCCCGCCCGCTACTATGTGACGCGCGACGGTCGCTTTATGCTGGCAAGCGAGGTGGGCACCATCGAGGTGAGCCCCGAGAACATCCTGACGAGCGGCTGTCTGGGGCCGGGCCAGATGCTCGAGGTCGATTTTGCCCGCGGCCGCGTGATCTACAACGACGAGCTGCGCGCCCGCTATGCTAAGGAAAAGCCCTACCGTGATTGGATTGCCGAGGAGACGCTGACCGTTGACGCGCTTGATGAGCCCGTTGCGGCAACGCCCGCCGAGGACGCCGAGGTGCCCGCCGCCGTGCGCATGGCCAAGCTCGGCTACCACTGGGATGACGTCGACGAGGTCGTGCGTCCCATGGCCCAGCAGGGCAAGGCGCCGCTCGCCTCGATGGGCATCGATGCGCCGCTGGCCTGCCTGTCCAAGAAGACGCGCTCGTTCTTCGACTACTTCTATCAGCTGTTCGCTCAGGTCACGAATCCGCCCATCGACGCTCTTCGCGAGCATATGGTTACCTCGACCACGCTCTACCTGGGCAACCACGGTAACCTGCTCGAGGACTCCCGTACGGCCTGTCAGCTGGTGCGCCTGGAGCGTCCGCTGCTGAGCGAGGAGGAGTTCGACCGCATTTGCGCCATCGACCGCGTGGGCTTTAAGACCCGCCGTTTCCGTGCCGTGTACCGCCGCGACGCGGGTGAGGGCGCGCTGCAGGCTGCGCTCAAGCAGCTTGCAGAGGATGTTGAGGCTGCGGTCCGCGACGGCGTGCGAGGTGCCCGTGCCGTCGCTGCTCGCCGTGGGCTGCGTGCACAACCATCTGATCCGCGCCGGCGTGCGTACCTTTGCCGACATCGTGGTGGAGTGCGGCGACGCCGTGTCCCCGCACGACTTTGCGGCGCTGGTGGGCTATTCCGCGAGCGGCATCTATCCGTACAACGCACATGCGTGCATCCGTGATCTGGCGGCACGCGGCGACCTGGACGTGACGGCCGAGCAGGGCATCGCCAACTACAACAAGGCTGCGACCGCCGGCATCGTTTCCATCATGTCCAAGATGGGCATCTCCACGGTGCAGAGCTACCATTCGGCGCAGATCTTCGAGGCCGTGGGCTTCACTCCGGAGTTCGTCAACGCGTACTTCGCCGGCACGGTGAGCCGTGTGGGCGGTATGGGTGTCGAGGACGTCGAGCGCGAGCAGAATGAGCGCTACGACGCCGCGCTCGCTATCCTTAAGAGCCCGGCTCCCGATCAGCTGCCCACGCTGGGTCTGACCAAGTGGCGCCCGCTCGGCGGCGAGGATCACCTTATCGACCCGCAGACCGTCTACCTGCTGCAGACCGCCTGCCGCGAGGACAGCTACGACACCTTTAAGGAGTACAGCGCCCGCCTGCACCGCACCGGCCGTGCCGTGCGCCTGCGTGACCTGCTGGACTTTAATGCCAACGGTCGCACGCCGGTTTCGCTCGACGAGGTGGAGCCCGCGCTCAACATCGTCCGCCGCTTTAACACCGGCGCCATGTCGTACGGTTCCATCAGCAAAGAGGCACACGAGTGCATGGCCATCGCCATGAACCGCCTGCACGGTCGTTCCAACTCGGGCGAGGGCGGCGAGGATCCGCGTCGCGAGACCCCGCTGGCCAACGGTGACTCCAAGAATTCCGCCATCAAGCAGGTGGCAAGCGCGCGCTTTGGCGTGACGAGCCGCTACCTGTGCAGCGCCTTCGAGATTCAGATCAAGATGGCCCAGGGCGCCAAGCCCGGCGAGGGCGGCCACCTGCCCGGCAAGAAGGTCTACCCCTGGATCGCCGAGGTCCGTCAGTCCACGCCCGGCATCGGCCTGATCTCGCCTCCGCCGCACCACGACATCTACTCCATTGAGGACCTGGCGGAGCTTATCTTCGATCTTAAGAACGCCAACCCCGGCGCACGCGTGTCGGTCAAGCTGGTCAGCGAGGCCGGCGTCGGCACCATCGCCACCGGTGTGGCCAAGGGTGCCGCCGACAAGATCTTGATCAGCGGCCACAACGGCGGCTCCGGTGCTGCGGCGCGCGATTCGATCTGGCACGCCGGTCTGCCGCTGGAGCTTGGCCTTGCCGAGGCTCAACAGACGTTGCTGCAAAACGGCCTGCGCTCGCGCGTGGTGCTCGAGGCCGACGGCAAGCTCATGGACGGTACCGATGTCGCCGTTGCTTGCCTGTTGGGTGCCGAGGAGTTTGGCTTTGCGCCCATGCCGCTCATCTCCATGGGCTGCCTCATGCAGCGCGACTGCCAGCAGGATACCTGCCCGGCCGGCATCGCTACGCAAAACTGCCGCCTGCGTCGCGGCTTCCGCGGCAAGCCAGAGCACGTCGAGCACTTTATGCTCTTTGTTGCCGAGCAGCTGCGCGAGGTCATGGCGAGCCTGGGCTTCCGCACCGTCGACGAGATGGTCGGCCATCCCGAGTGCCTGCGCCAGATCGAGGTCCCGGGCAACCGCAAGGCCAACCTGCTCGATCTGTCGCCCGTGCTGGCAAGCGCGACCTGTGAGTTTGGTGCCCACATCCCGGGCGCCGACGGCCGTCACTTCCTGCCCCAGATGGCTGCGGACAGCGAGCTCGACAAGACGCTCGACTCCACGCTGTTTGTGCCCTATACGGCCGATGCCCGTGCGCACCTGCGCCCGATTCGCTTCCGCGCCGACATCGCCAACGTCAACCGTTGCGTGGGTACCATTTTGGGCAACGCGGTGACCAAGGCGCATCCCGAGGGCCTGCCCGCCGGCTCCATCACCATCGATTGCGATGGTTCGGCTGGTCAGAGCTTTGGCGCCTTCCTGCCGCGCGGCATTACGCTCAACGTGTGCGGCGACGCCAACGACTACTTTGGCAAGGGCCTTTCGGGCGGCGAGGTGTCGGTGCGCCCCAACCCGCATGCGACCTACAAGTTCGATGAGAACATCATCGTGGGCAACGTTGCGTTCTTTGGCGCCACGAGCGGCCGCGGCTTCATTAACGGCCTGGCAGGCCAGCGCTTTGGCGTACGCAACTCCGGTGCCACGGTGGTGGTCGAGGGCTGCGGCAACCATGGCTGCGAGTACATGACGGGCGGTCTGGCGCTCATCCTGGGCGAGGTCGGGCAGAACTTCGCCGCAGGTATGACGGGTGGCGTGGCTTACGTCTTTGACCAGTACGGCACCCTCGATGCCCGTGTGAACCACGAGAGCGTTGAGCTCAAGGCCCCGACGACCGGCGAGCTGGCGCAGATTCGCGAGCTCATCCAGGAGCACGTTGACGCGACGCAGAGCCCGCGCGGCATTAAGCTGCTCTACAGCTTTGAGACGATGAGCAAGCACTTTGTGAAGGTCATTCCGACCGAGTACGAGCGCGTGCTGGCGATTGTCGCCGCCGCCGAGGCCGTCGGCAAGACGCATGAGCAGGCCGAGGAGCTGGCGTTTGACATTGTGACCGGTCGCGCCGACGCCGCCGATGTCGCTCGCTTTGATGTGGCGGGTGGTGTCGCTGGCGCTGTGCCCGCCGCCGCCAGCTCTGTTGCTTCGACCAAGAAGGAGGCGTAAGTGCCATGGGTAAGCCCGGTGCTTTTCTTGATATCGATTGCGTGACCCACGAGCTGCGCCCCGTGGAGGAGCGCAGCCGCGATTTCGATCCGCTGTACGTGGAGCTCGACGACGATGCGCGCCGTGCCCAGGCGAGCCGCTGCATGATGTGCGGTGTGGCGTTTTGCCAAATGGGCGCGAGCTTTGGCAAGGCGCGTCCGAGTGGCTGCCCGCTGCACAACCTGATTCCCGAGTGGAATGAGCTGGTGTACCGCGGCCGCTGGGATGAGGCTGCCGAGCGCCTGTCGCTCACCTCGCCTATGCCCGAGTTCACGAGCCGCGTGTGCCCGGCGCTGTGCGAGGCCGCGTGCAACCTGGGCTCGGTCGACGGCCAGCCCACGACGATTCACGACAACGAGCGCGCGATCAGCGACCATGAGTGGGCAAATGGCGGTCCGCGCCGCTTTGAGCCGGCAGGGGAGGATGCTCCCACGGTCGCTGTGATTGGCTCTGGCCCGGCTGGCCTGGTGGCTGCATGGGAACTTGCGCGTCGCGGTGCCCGCGTGACGGTGTTTGAGCGTGACGACCGCCCGGGCGGCCTGCTCATGTACGGCATTCCCAACATGAAGCTCGAGAAGTCCGTTGTCGAGCGTCGCGTGGCACTTATGCGCGAGCTGGGCATTGTGTTCGAGCTGGGTGCTGACGTGAGCGATCCCAAGGTTACCGCCAAGCTCGACGACTTTGATGCCGCCGTGGTGGCTGCCGGCGCTCGTGCTCCGCGTGGGCTTTCGGCTGCGAACATTGATGCCCCGGGCGTGGTGTATGCCGTGGACTACCTGACGGCTTCGACCGTCTCGGTGCTCGATGGCGGCGAGCCTGTCGTCGATGCACGCGGCCTGGACGTCGTGGTCATTGGCGGCGGCGATACCGGTAACGACTGCGTGGGCACCGCGGTACGTCAGGGTGCGCGCAGCGTGCGCCAGTTTGAGTTCTTGCCGGCTGCGCCCGATAAGCGCGCGGCGAGCAACCCCTGGCCGCAGTGGCCCAATGTAAAGAAGACCGACTACGGCCAGCAGGAGGCTATCGCTGCGATGGGTGGCGAGATGCGTGCCTGGGGCGTGGATACGCTCGAGGTGCTGCTGGACAAGAAGGGTGCGGCCGCGGGCCTGCGCGTGGTCGATTTGGATTGGTCGGCGGGAAAGCCCGAGCGCATTGCGGGCTCCGAGCACGAGGTGCCGGCGCAGCTGGTGCTCATCGCCTGCGGCTTTACGGGTCCGGAGCACAGTGTGTTCGATGCGGTGAGCGTGCCTGTTGCCACCTCTGGTCGTCCGCTGCCTGTGATGGCTGCCGAGGGCTCGCACCTCGCGGCTCGCACGGAGGGTGTCGCCGCGGATGCCGCGCCGGTGTATGTGGCAGGTGATGCCCGCAACGGCAGCTCGCTCGTTGTGAACGCCATGGCCGATGCCCTGACCTGCGCAGCCGAAGTCGCCGAGGCGCTGGAGCTGTAAGGCGGCTGTCCACAACCGAATCGTCAAGGGCTGTCCCCAGCGGCCGGCACATAAGGAACGTCCCCAAGTCAGCTGGGGACGTTCCTTATGTGCCGGCACCCGGGGACATTCCTTGCGAGTTCGTAGGCGACTTTGTCATTTGTCGACGTACAAGTGTTCATTCGTCGACGTTTGCGATTGTGGTGCTCTGCTCTTTCTGTGGTGGTAGCGGACGCTTGCCCCAAATGAGTGAAATGGCTGTCTATGTTTACCTGCGGTTTCTTTGCGGTGCGCTCATTCGGTCAAGTGTCCCGTCAAGTGTTTGGTTAGCATCTGGTTTGCAGTCGAAGGCCTATTTTGCCCGCGCTTGCCTCGGTTGCTCGCCCTCCTCGTAAGCTCAAATTGAGGTCCATCAGTTTGAGGAGGATGCCATGACTGACCAAGTTTTTGACCGAGCGCAGCTGGCCGAAGCCGTCGGCAACGATATTGCCGACATGGCTCACTTTTGGATGCTGCGGAAGTTTCAATTCCTGGAGCCGGCGCGCGAGCAGTTCGAGATTATCGTCGATCCGTGGCTCAGCTATTGCGAGGAACCTTCTCAAAACGAAATCATGGCCTACAACATGGCATTTACCGATTGGCTGCTCTTCGAGCGCCCCTATCGCCATGGCAAGACGCTGCTCGAGCTGTATGTTGACGAGCCGCCGGCATCGCTTTCGCCTGCCTCGCTCAAGCGGCTCGAGCAGGTACGCGACACGCAGTATTTCTCGCGCTTTGGCATTTTGGACAAGGATCCTGCGAACGACATGGTTGCGTTGAAGGATACGCGCGCCGACCGTCGCTTTGATGTCTACGACCCGCATATCGTGCAAAAGGAGCATTGGAGCGACGGCGCGATTGCGGTGCGCCTCGCTTGCGTCGACGATGTCTGGCTGACGGCGGGACAGCTCTATCTGTATGACATCGCACGCCTGAGCGACACGGCCGTCGACGGGCCGGGCGCGGTGCATCCCGAGGACCTGGAGGACGGCTTCGACACCTCGTGCATCAGCTTCTTTATGCGCCTGGTCCGCGACATCATGGGCGCCCAGGGGCGGTACGTGAAGTCGCTCAACATCTACGAACAGGAGTGGGAGTAGGGGATGGGCTGTCGCAGCGCCGTCGCGTGTCTATTTGTCTCGATCTGTAACGTTTAGGGACAAAAAACCGGTCTACCTGTTACAGATCGAGACGAATGCTTGGGCGCTGCTGATTTGTCTAAATCTGTAACGTTTAGGGCCCTGGAGAACGTCTAACTGTTACAGATCGAGACGTTTGGCACCTGGTTGGGGGAATGTCTCAATCTGTAACATCTACAGGCCAAAACTCGACCTACCTGTTACAAATTGAGACAAAGGTTGGACGCGGTGTCGATAGATCTCGATCTGTAACATCTAGCGGCCAAAAATCGGTCTTCCTGTTACAGATCAAGACATTTGTCAGCGGAGGCAACGGTGACGATGGTCCATTTGCCTGACGTGGTGGTGATGAAAGTGTCTAATACCGTTCTCAAACACAAACATGCGACTCGCAACACGTTTGCGCGGAATAGGATGCTCGCGCGGCTCACGGAGACGGCCAAGCAAGGTGCGCTGCTCGCAACGCATGACAATGCCGAGCTCATGTGGCTGCGGCGCCATGTTGGAACCGACGATATCGCGGAGCCCGAGCCGTACCTGTTCTGTTTTCAGCATGATTGGGATGCATTGACGCCGGCGGAGCGAGCGCTGAGGACTATCAGAGGGCTTGCGGAATTTCATCCCGATTGGGCGTTTTGGGGATATGACGCCGCACTGATATGGGGTCTGGAGGTGCCGAATGATCTGCTTGGGCCGCGTTTTCTTGTTAAGACGGGTTGTTCGGTGACGTTGAGCAGCGGGTGCAGGTTGTTGCGTCCACAGATGGCGGGCGCGCTCGAGCGTGTTGATGGCGTGCGGGTGACGTCGTTTTGGCGCACGGTGGAGGATTGCTTGCTGCGTGCGCCGTTCTCCTACGGGTTGGCGATTGCCGATTCTGCACTGCGGGCGAAAGGCGTATCACGTGGGGATTTGTGCGAGCGCCTCCGCGCCGATTGCGAGGGCAGGCGAGGGTATCGCAGGGCACAGGTGATCGCGTCGTATGCGGACGGGCTGTCCGAAAACGGCGGCGAGTCTCGGTTCCGAGCGTTCTTTATTGCGTACGGCTTTCCGGTTCCGGAGCTGCAGGTGGAGTTTCGCGACCCGCTCGATCCGAGCCAGGCGTTTCGCGTCGACTATTTTTGGCGGCTCGAGGACGGGACGTGTGTCATCGGCGAGCTCGACGGAAAGGGGAAGTACACCTTGCAGAACGGCGAGGGCCGGGAGTCGGTCGACCCATTCGTGGCAGAACGTCAACGGGAGTCCCATCTGACAATGCTCGGGCATAAGGTGCTTCGGTTTACGTTTGATGAGCTCAAGAATCCGGGGAAGCTGGTTGAAAAGATGAGGCTGGCGGGTATTCCGCGACGGCCCGATTTGGCTGAGGAGTGGAGACGTCAGTGGTATGGGCGCTAAGAGGTTTTGTCTCGATCTGTAACGTTTGGAAGTTGTTTGAGTTCGTAATTGTTACAGATCGAGACAAACCGGTGAAACGTCGACCGAATGTCTCGATCTGTAACAGCAAGGGGCCCAATAACCCTGTACCTGTTACAGATCGAGACATTTCCCTGGTGTCGCTGGGGTGGGACTGCAACGTATTCCGTCCCCCACATCCCCTCTTCCCTCCGTTAACCGATATGTCTGTGGCAATCGGGCTACACTGGATAATAATGGACAGATGTTCAAGTTTTCTGAGGGGGAGGAGCTCGATATGGCGTCTGCCGATCGTTCCACGTTGTTTATCAATGCGACCATTCTGGATGGCTCGGAGCATATGGAGCCGCAACCCGATATGGCCGTGACTGTTGAGCGCGGCGTCATCACCTGGATGGGGCCGAGTGCTGTGGCGCAGGCGCCCGCGGGTGCCGAGGTTATCGACCTGGGCGGTGCGTATCTCATGCCCGGTCTCATCAATATGCACGTGCACCTGTGCGGCTCGGGCAAGCCTGTCTCGGCTGGCGATGCGGGCGCGCTGATGAAGAAGCTCGATAATCCCGTGGGGCGCGCCATCGTGCGCCATATTCTTAAGGGCAGCGCCCAACAACAACTGGCAAGTGGCGTGACCACGGTGCGCGGCGCGGGCGATCCGCTGTTTGCCGATCTGGGCGTGCGCGATGCTATCGATGCCGGCAAGTATCAAGGTCCTCGCCTGGTGGCGCCGGGAACGGGCGTCACGGTGCCGGGCGGCCATGGTGCGGGCTTGTTCGCCCAGGTGGCCAACAGTCCCGCCGAGGCAGCCGAACAGGTGCGCGACCTGTATGCGCGTGGTGCCGACGTCATTAAGCTGTTCGTGACGGGCGGCGTGTTCGACGCTACCGAGGTGGGCGAGCCGGGCGTGCTGCGCATGCCGGTCGAGGTTGCCGCGGCGGCGTGCAAGGCTGCGCACGAGGTGAGCCTGCCGGTTATGGCCCATGTCGAGAGTACCGAGGGCGTGAAGGCCGCGCTTGAGGCCGGCGTTGACACGATTGAGCACGGCGCTCCGTTGACGCCCGAGATTCTGGAGCTGTACCGTGGCACCGCGGGCACGCAGCTCGAGGGGCGTGCACCGAGCGTGACCTGCACGATCAGCCCGGCGCTGCCGTTTGTATTGCTCGATCCGGAAAAGACCCATTCGACCGACACGCAAAAGAAGAACGGTGACATTGTGTGCTCGGGCATTATCGAGAGCGCTCGCGCCGCCCTGGATGCCGGCGTTAAGGTGGGCCTGGGCACGGACTCGAGCTGCCCGTTCGTGACGCAGTACGACATGTGGCGCGAGGTGGCCTATTTTGCCAAGTATGTCGGCGTGAGCAACGCCTTCGCGCTGCATACGGCCACGCAGGTCAATGCCGAGCTGCTGGGGCTGGGCGGCGAGACCGGCACAATCGAGTGCGGCAAGGCCGCCGATATCCTGGTGACGCGCGAGAACCCGCTCGATGACCTGTGCGCACTGCGTGAGCCGACGCACGTGATGTGTCGCGGTGATCTGGTACGCAAGCTCAAGGTGAAGCGTATTCCCGAGGTGGACGCCGAGCTCGACGCGATTATGACCATGCATGCCGAAGCGCTTGCCGAGGAGCTGGCCCGCGACGGCGTGGCATAGGTGTGACAAAGGGACAGCTCCGTTGTCGCATACAAAAAGCCGAGGTCTCAACACGAGGCCTCGGCTTTTTTGATTGTCCCATGGTATGGCGGCTAAGAGCGGGTTTCCATCTTGGCGTGGCACTTGGGGCAGGTGACGCGGATCTTGCCCTTGCCCTTGGGGACGGAGAGCATCTGGCCGCAGTTGGGGCACTTGAGGTATGCCGTGGTCTTGCGCCCCTTCCACATCTTCTTGGCCGTGCGCTTGGCACGCTCAAAGTCTTCCTTACTGGTGCCGGCTGCGCGTGAGTTGCTGGCCGCTGCAGCTCCGCCGCCCAAGCTAGCTACAAACTTGCCCAAGCCGGGTACGTTTGCAGTCGCGGCGACAAAGGCCTCGTTCTCCTTGCGACGTGCGTCGATATTTTTGGACAGGCCGCGCAGCACGCCAATCACGATTACGGCGATGGCAATCCAGCTGAGCCACTGGATGCGGGCTATCGATCCGATCATCGCGATGACGATGCCGGCAAAACCCATCACGATGGTGAGTTCATCGGCACCATTGCGACCCTTCATAAAGTCATTCATGCAAATTGCCTTTCGTTCGATATGCTGCACGCCTTTATACCCGATTTAGAGCAAGGGGGACAGGTTAATCTGCACCAATGTGGTGCAAACATACCTGTCCCCGGAATACCAAGACGGTGCAAAGAAGTCTGTCCCCAATGCCCCAATTACTTGGAGAGCTTGTCGACGACGCGTTCGATCTCGGCGAGCTTGGCAGCTTTGAGATCTTCGTCGCCCGATTCGATTGCCGAAGTCACGCAGCCCTCGATATGCGCCTTGAGCACGTCGGCGTTGATGCGCGCAATGAGCGCCTGCGTTGCCATGAGCTGCGTGGAAATATCGACGCAGTAGCGGTCCTCATCGACCATCCGCAAGATGCCGTCGATCTGGCCGCGTGCCGTCTTGAGCATGCGGGTCACCGATTTATGGTCTGCCATCATGGCGGGTCCTCGTTTCTGGTCGATTTTCCGGATGCCCCCGTCAGTTGCGGTGAAATACGGACTGTTTAAAGGCCTAGGGCGGCTCAACAGTCCGTATTTCACCGCAACTTCTGAGGATTGAGTAGGCAGCGTCTGCTACGCGGCGGTCACCGAAAGGGCGTGGAACTTCTCGCCGGCGCCCTCGACAGCGGCGGTGAGCTGCTCGACGGTCACGGTGTCGGCGCACTCCACCTGGACGGTCTGGGTCTCGTGATCGGCGTCGGCGTCGGTCACGCCGGCCACGTTGAGCAGTGCCGTCTCGACAGTAGCGTCGCAGTGGCCGCACATGAGGCCGGTAGTCTTGATTGTGTATCGCATGGGTATTCCTCTCTGTTGTGTCGGCTTTCCCAGGCACCCGACCTTGACCTTCAAGCCGTCGCTCGCGTACCAAAGTACGCGTCGCTCCTCTTTCAGGTCAATCTCGGGCACCTGGAAAACCCGTTCTAAATGGACTTGGTGGTGAGCCTATTTTGCCACTTTAGGCTTAAAGGATTTTAGGCGCAGAGCGTTGCTTACGACGCAGACACTCGACAGGCTCATGGCCGCGGCGCCAAACATCGGCGAGAGCTGCCACCCGGTGAGCGGGAAGAACACGCCCGCGGCGAGCGGAATGCCGATGCCGTTGTAGAACAGCGCCCAGAACAGGTCCTGCTTGATGTTGCGAATCGTGGCGCGCGAAAGCTCGATGGCGCGGGCGACATCCATGAGGTCGCTGCGCATGAGCACCACATCTGCTCCTTCCTTGGCGATGTCGGCACCGGTGCCGATCGCAAGACCCACGTCGGCGCGCGCCAGGGCGGGGGAGTCGTTGATGCCGTCGCCCACCATGGCGACCTTGCTGCCCGCATCCTGCAGTTCGCGGACGTGGCGCTCCTTGTCGGCGGGCAGGACGTCGGCGATGACCTGCTTGCTGTTCAGTCCCACGCGGCGGGCGATTGCTTCGGCCGTCACGCAGTTGTCGCCGGTGAGCATGCGCACGTCGACGCCGAGCTTGTGGAGCGCGGCGATGGCCTCGGCGCTCGTCTCTTTGACCTCGTCAGCTACGGCGATGGTACCGACGAGCTCGCCGTTCTTGGCAAAGAACAGCGGCGTCTTGCCTTCGGCGGCGAGCTGTTCGGCAAGGCCGGCGGGCACGGTAACGCCCAACTCGTCCATCAGGCGCACGTTGCCGGCGGCGATGACGTTTTGACCCTCGCGTGCCGTAACGCCACGACCGGGCACGGCGGCAAAGTCCTCGACCATGCGCGCGACAATTCCGCGTGCCTCGCACTCGGCCATAATCGCCTCGGCCAGCGGGTGCTCGCTTGAGCGCTCCAGCGCAGCGGCCAGCTTGAGCAGCGCCTTTTCGCTCATGGCGGGCAAGCCGTCGGCGCGTGTGGCTACCACGATATCGGTCACGGCAGGCTTGCCGCGGGTGACCGTGCCCGTCTTATCGAGCACAACGGTGCCCACGCTGCGCAGGTTCTCCAGTGCCTCGGCGCTCTTAAACAGAATGCCCATCTCGGCGCCCTTGCCGGTGCCCACCATAATGGCGACGGGCGTTGCCAGGCCCAATGCACACGGACAACTGATCACCAGTACGGCCACGGCGGAGGTGAGCGCCTCGTTCATACTGCCGGTCAGTGCCATCCACACCACAAAGGTCACGGCCGAGGTCACGAACACCACGGGCACGAACACGCCGGCGACCTTGTCGGCCATGCGGGCGATGGGCGCCTTGGTGGCGTTGGCGTCCTCGACAAGCTTGATGATCTTGGCGAGCGATGTCTCGGCGCCCACACGCGTGGCACGGAAGGTAAACGAGCCGGTGCGGTTGACGGTGGCGGCGTTGACGGTGTCGCCGGTGGTCTTTTCCACGGGGATGGACTCGCCGGTGAGCGCGCTCTCGTCCACGGCCGAGCTGCCCTCGAGCACCACGCCATCGACAGGGATGGACTCTCCGGGGCGCACGCGCAGGACCTGGCCGGGAAGGATGCTATCGACGTCGACGGTGGTCTCGCTGCCGTCCTCTGCCACGACGGTCGCGGTCTTGGGCGCCAGGTCGATGAGCGCCTCGATGGCGCCGCCGGTTTTGGACTTGCTGCGCGTCTCGAGGTATTTGCCCACGGTGACGAGCGACAGGATCGTGCCCGCGCTCTCAAAATACAGATTGTCCATGCCCGTCATCATGGCCTCGTGCACCTGACCCGCGGCTAATTGGTCGGCCATGATGAACATGGCGTAGATTGACCAGGCGATGGAGGCGGTGGCGCCCACGGCAATAAGGGCGTCCATGGTGGGCGCGCCGTGCGCGAGCGATTTAAACCCATTGATAAAGTACGCGTCGTTGACATAGACGATGGGGATGAGCAGGACGAGCTCGGTGAGGGCGAGCGTCATGCTGTGGGTATGGTCGGTGAAAATGCCGGGCAGCGGCCAGCCGAGCATGTGCCCCATGCCTATGTAGAACAGTGGGATAAGGAATACGATCGAGATGATGAGACGAGTGCGCATGGCAGAGGCGGCAGCCTCCAACTTTTTGGTTGGCGACTCCATGTGGGCGGCGCCGGACCTGGCTTGCGCGCTGCCGCTTGAGCTGGCGGTGTCGGTACCCGTGCTGACGGGTGAGGCCGAGTAGCCCGCGCGGTCGACGGCGGTGCAGATATCGTCGGGGGAGACCTGCGCGGGGTCATAGTCGACCATCATGGAACCGGCGAGCAGGTTGACCGCGACGCTTTGGACGCCGTCGAGTTTGCTCACGGCGCGGTCCACGTGCGCCTGGCAGGCGGCGCATGTCATGCCACCCACGTCGAACTTATCTTGAGCCATGGCTTCTCCTTTCCGTGGTTCGGTGTTGGAATTGTTAGCCTGCCGATACTATACACCCATACCCCCTGGGGGTGCCCAGTACAGAATAAATGTATGACATTTCGCTACAGATGAAGGTAGTTGGTTGGCCGATGGACCGTTCCAACCAATCATCTCAATCTGTAACATCTGGACCGGTTTTTGGGTTTTAACTGTTACAGATTTAGACGAACTGTTGAACGGCAGTCCAAACGTCTCAATCCGTAACATATTGACCTGATTTTGCCGAGTAGATGTTACAGGTCGAGACAAACCATCCAGGCCAATCCGAACATCTTGATCTGTAACATCTAGACCGGTTTTTGGGTTTTAACTGTTACAGATCGAGACAATTGCCGGGGAGGGGTCCCGTCACGGCAAGACGCCCGCCGCCTAGATGCAGAACCCGGGGATCACACAGGTTAGCTTGTTTGGCTTGTCCGCAGGCGTTGCGTACGTAAAGGCGTCGCCGTCGTGGCCCACGCGATTCAAATAGAGTGTGCCTCCACTCTCCGATGAGTCGGGGCTCACCGTGCGCTCCCACCAGCAGGTGTCCTTGCCCTTCCACTGGCGGACCATCGTCTCGTTCGTGGAATACGGGCTCACCTTGAGCTCGCGGAAGAGCTGATACTCCTTGCCCTCGCCGTTGTAGATGTCTGCCAGGTAGTGATAGCCCTCGGCAAACGAATCGGGCGGTTGCGTACCGCACAACTCGACCATGGCGGGCAGCCAAAGGGTTGCGGGCAACTCGCTCAGACACGATGCACTGTTGGCGGCGCCAACGTTATTCGAGATCTTTTTGACAGATTTGATGAGTGCGCGCAACTCGTTGGGCAGCAGCTTAAGGCCGTCGCCGTCGAGCCATTCCCGCAGCTCGCAATCTGCCCAGCCGGCGCTCGGCGGTTCAGCCGCAGCGTTGCGCTCGGCAATACCCGCGTCGAACATAAACGTCAGCCCGGCCTTGCCCGTCCCGTCCAGAAGCTCGTCGTGACGGATGCCCACAAGCTGCGCGCCGACCTCCAGCCCGTTGGTGAGTTTCACGCGCTTGGTACACGGATAGGGGATATGCCCGTTGTCATCGAGCAGGTGATAGCGCTTGGCAATCTCGCGTGCCTCGCTACGGGTCTCGGCGGCCTTAATCTTGAGCGAAATCTCCTGCAGCTGATCCCAGGTGTAGTCGTCAAGCGTACCGCGGATGCCGTCCAGGTAGTCGGGGATACCAAAGCCATGGGTTGCCGCCCCGATAACGCCGAGCCCCGCAACGGCCGCGACAACGCCACCGATAATAAAGCGGCGGCGGGTCATGGCATCGTGCCGGGCTTGCTCCAAGATCTCTCGTGCGCGCTCGCCGGCGACGTCGACCTTAAGGTGCGTGCCAGAATCGATATCAATCGCGGCCTCGTCTCCTGCGCCTTCGCGGCCCTCGGATTCGGCATCGGTGAGGTATGCCGAGAGCACCTCGAGCATCTGCTGTTCGGTGGGACGATCGCACTGCTCGACCGAGATGCCTTTCATGATGATTTGGACGAGCGTCTCGTCGTCACTGCATCGCGGCTCGAGCGGCGTCGGCTTGGTCTTGGTCTTTATGAGGTAGAACGAGCCGGTTGCCGCGGCGCCCGTCGACTCCACATCGAACGGCTTGCGACCGCTGTAGAGCTGGTACAGAATGCTCGAAAGCGCATAGACGTCGACCGCGGGCGAGCGGCGAAGGGCCGCGATGCCTTCGATATCCTGCGTGAGCATCTCGGGCGCGGCGTATGCGTGCGTGGCAAAGCGCCAGATGTCGGCGCGCCGGGTGATCGTGTCGTCGCCGAGAGCCATGGTCGCGGAGCCCATGTCGATGAGGCAGGGGTCAAAGGAGCAATCGGCAATCTGCTGCTCGAGCGTTCGGCTGGTGGTACGGAACATAATATTGGCAGGCGACAGATCGCGATGGATGACCGGGTTCACGAGGCCTTGGGTCATCAAGAGCGCACGAAGCACGGCGTTTCCGACGGCGGCGACCATCTGGGTGGTCAGCCCGCCCGAGGCGTCGTGCGGAAGCAGGGGCAGCGCCTGCTTGAGCGAGGTGCCCTCGACCCACTCCATGAGGATGAGCGGGTCATCCTCGCACGATCCGTAGCCATAGACGCGCGGAAATCCGCGCAGGTACGAGACGGTACACAGATGACGGTACTCCTCGAACAGCGCGGCGGTGTTGGCCAGGTGCGCTGCCGATTGCTCGGCGGAGCGGTCGGGGGCTTGGCCGGAAAGGATGGCGTTGTCCTTGAGTAGCTTGACGGCAAAGACCTCGCCGCTTGTGTTGGTCGCGCGCAGCACGTGCCCGATGTTGCCGTTGTTGCGGTGGGCCGTCTGGAGAATAAGCGTCATAAACCGACGCTTGGCGTCGTCCTCGGCGCTGGGGTCGACCGCCACGGCGGTGTCGAACGTGTCAAGACGGATGAGTTTGTCGCCATAGGCGCTATCGATAGTATCCATGGCGTTCCTTTGTCTGGCATGGGTTGCCGCACGTATACGTGAGCAGTGCGGATATCGGTAAAGTACCATGATAGCCGCACTGCCCACGTATACCGCCGAGCATTGTCGTTTACGACGCAGAAGGTAGAAGACGAAAGACGGACGGCGACCGTCTTTCGATCGCCGTCCGCGCTAGTCCACAATGACAAGGAATGTCGTGTAGAGACCCAGATGGAGCCTGTCGCTGTTTT
>CATZIG010000007.1 GCA_958419975.1 uncultured Collinsella sp. | reverse complement strand
GCCGCGCCCCGCAGTGCCCGCTTCCCCCGAGAACAATTATCAGTGCAGGTAGACAAGCCGTCATTTTACGGAAAACGCGGGTATGGATGGGGGCCCTGAGCTTAGCCCCGTAAACCGGCATAGTTTTGAAATGGCATTAAATCGATAACAGCTATTTTGCTCTGTCGGAGCGGTTGGCCGTTGGGTAATTACCCTCGCAGGTAGGCGATGGCGATCTGCGTGCGGTTGCGTAGCCCCATTTTGGCTAGGATCGAGCTGATGTGGTTGCGCACGGTGCCTTCGCCCATGTAGGCGGTGGCGGCGATCTCCTTGTTGTCGAGGCCGCGGGCGATGAGCTCGGCGACTTCGAACTCGCGGTCGGTTAGGCCGGCAAAGGCTGTGGGCCGGCGGGGCGCGTCGGCTTCGGTGCCCGCCCCATTAAAATCGATATCCTCGATCGCCTTGCCCTCGAGCACGCGTTTGCCATCCATGACCTGTGCCAACGCCGGCGGAATGGCGGCGACATCGGTCTTGATCAGGTAGCCGCGGGCGCCCAGTTTAAGCGCCGACACAATGTACTCGTCATCCGAGAATGTCGTCAGAAACACCACGCGCGCCGTGGGGTCGCGCTCAAGGATTTCGCGTGCCGCCGAAAGGCCGTCGCGTCCCGGCATCTGAATGTCGAGCAGCGCGATGTCGGGCGCGTGCTCGCTGTAGAGCGCGACCGCCTCGTCGCCATTGGCGCCGGTGCCCACCACTTCGATCTGCGGCTGGGCGCCCAGGATAATCTTGAGCGAATCGACCACTAAGCGGTCGTCGTCGACAACGATGAGCCTCATCGGTCCTCATCTCCTTGCTGTTTGGGAACGGTGGCAAACACGCGCCAGCCGCCGGCGCTGGCACGCGGGCCGGCGGTGAAGGTGCCGCCAAGCGCCTCGATGCGCTCGCGCATGGAGGCGAGCCCCATGCCCTCCGCAGCGCCGCGGCCGCTTGCTTGGACCCCGCCCGCGCCATCGTCGGTAACGACAAGCTGGTAAAACGACGGATGTTCCATGCATCGTACGGTGACGGTCTGGGCGCAAGCGTGGCGCATGGTATTGGAGAGTGCCTCGCGCAGGACCGCTGCAAAGCAGTTGGCGACATTTGCGGGCGCATGCTCGGCCAAAACTTCAAGCTCAATCTGCGGGCCGCCGTCCGAGCGCGCGCCTTCAACAATGCGTTCGAGCTGCACGGAAAGGTCGACGGCGTTGTCGTTGAGCGCGTGGACGCTGGTGCGCACAAGCTGGAGCGCCTCGTCAACCGTGCGTTTAACGTCGGCGAAATCGGCGGCGACGCCAGGCTCGTCGGCGTGGACCACGCGTAGGGCTTCGGCCTGCAGCGAGGCGCGCGTGAGCTGGTGCCCGACGTTATCGTGGATCTCGCGCGCGATGCGGGCGCGTTCGGCGAGCGTCGCGAGCTCGACTTCGTAGTCCTGGCGGTCGGCAAGGTCGCGGTTGCGCGCTTCGAGCGCGAGGGCTCGTTCTTGCAGCCCGTCGCGGGTACGGCGCATGCGCTGTTGCTCGCGCTCCAGCTGGGCGGTACGTAGCGATAGCAAGGTGGCGGCAACCGAAAGGATGGCGGTCAGCAGGAGCGTTCGGGTGGTGAGCGCGCCGCCGCGAAGGTCCGCGACAAGCGCGCAGACAAACACGGCGCCAATCGCCAGCGCGGGCCAGATGCGTTCACGGCGCACGCGTCGCGCGATGTCATAGAGGGCGAGGGGCGCAAACGGCACAAACGGCGGTATAAAGACGGCCGCGATGATGTAAACGTAGCTCGCGGCCTCGCTTGCACGGCGCGTGCGTTCTCCCTGTGCCACCTCGGCCAGCGAGGTGGCAATAACGCCAAGGCAAAACGCCGCGACTAGGCGAGCGTCCACAGCAAGACCCATGGCGGCCGCAATACAGCACGCCAGCACGATCGATTTGTCGAAAAGCCTGTTCATACGGGTATTGTACGCGAAGCCGCGCGTGGTGGAGGGGCCGCCTGCGCAATTGTGACATTCCTCCCACGCGGCAAATCGGGGGCGTCGGCAGGCCACGCGGCCAAGCCTCGCACTCGTGACAAAGCTCACTGGTGCGCGCCGGCGGCTCCTGCGATGATGCAATCGTACCGGGCCGCAATCAACGGAAGGGCCGCCTCATGACAGACATCGTCCACGTCGAAAACCTCGTCAAGCGCTATGACGATCTTATCGCGCTCGACCACTTTAACCTGAGCATCGCCCCCGGCGAGATCTTTGGCCTGCTCGGCCCCAACGGCTCGGGCAAAACCACGTCCATCAACTGTATCCTGCAGCTGCTTGCCTACGATAAGGGCACCATCGAGTTGTTCGGCGAGCCCATGACGCCCGCCCGCTACGACCTCAAGCGCCGCATCGGTGTGGTGCCGCAGCAGGTGGCGGTGTTCGACGAGCTCACCGTGCGCGAGAATATCGACTATTTCTGCAGCCTTTACGTTAGCGACCGTAAGCGCCGCCGTGCGCTGGTGGACGAGGCGATCGACTTTGTCGGCCTGGGCGACTTTGCCAAGTTCCGCCCCTGCAAGCTCTCGGGCGGCCTGGCACGTCGCCTCAACATTGCCTGCGGTATCGCGCACAAGCCCGAGCTCATCTTCTTTGACGAGCCCACGGTGGCAGTCGACCCGCAGAGTCGCAACGCCATCCTGGAGGGCATCTGCCGCTTGCGCGACGAGGGCGCCACGGTGGTGTATACCAGCCATTACATGGAGGAAGTCGAGCAGATTTGCAGCCGCATCATGATCATGGACGGCGGACGTGTGCTGGCGCAGGGCACCAATGACGAGCTCAAACGCATGATTCAAATGGGCGAGCGCGTGACGGTCGAGGTCGGCGCCGTCGAGACCGCCACGGTCGAGCGGCTGCGCGCCCTCGAGCACGTGCTTTCGGTTGAGCTGTCCGGCGGCGAGCTCGTCTGCACCTGCGAAGCGAGCCCGCACAATTTGGTCGACATCCTCGACACGCTGCGCGCCGCCGACGTGGCGCTCGGCCGCGTGTGGAGCGAGCCGCCGACCCTCAACGACGTGTTCCTCGAGATCACCGGCCGCGAGCTGCGCGACTAGGGGGCAGTCATGTTCAACACCATCATCACTACGGTCAAGACGCTGCTGCGCCGGCCGAGCACGTGGGTCTGGGGCGCGATCTTTCCCATTGTGCTTTCCACGATGTTCATGTTTATGTTCGCGAACCTCAGCTCCGACGGCAAGATCGACCCGGTGCCGGTTGCCGTCGTGTCGGACGAGGCCTGGGACGCCTCGACCTTTAAGGACGTGGCGACCTCGCTTGCCAAGGAGAGCGACGACCAACTGCTCGAGATCCACGAGTGCGACGACGCAGCCGATGCGAACCGTGCGCTCAAGGCCGGCGAGGTCGCGGGCATCTATGCGGTCGACGACGCGGGTACGCCCAAACTCACGCTGCTTTCGAGCTATGACAGCTCGCGTGCGTCGTCGGTGCTCACCGACCGCAGCATTCTGGAAACGGTGGCAAGCTCGTATACACAAAATGCCGAGCTCATGTCCCAGATTGCCCAGGACAACCCGGCGGCGCTCGCCGACCCGGAGGCGGTTGCGCGCGCCCTGTCGCTCGAGGGCAGTACCCGCCGCGTAAGCCTGACACGCACCACACCCGATGGCACGGTCATCTACTATTACGCGCTCTTTGGCCTGGTCGCGATGATGTCTGCCGAGTTTGCCGCCTTGAGCGTCGTCGACCTGCAGCCCAATCTGTCGGGCCTTGGCGCGCGCCGCTGCGTGGGCGGCCTTTCCAAGACGGCGTCGCTGGCCGGCATCTTTGTCGGCTCGTGGCTGGTTTCCTTCGCCTCGATGGCGATCGCAATCGGCTACGTGCGCCTGGTCGTGGGCGTCGACTTTGGCGGGCGCGAGGGGCTGTGTCTGGTGGGCGGCGCCGCTTCCGCGCTTGCCGCCACGGGCCTGGGACTCTTTGTGGGCACACTTCCCGTTAAGGGCGGCAAGGCGTCCAAGTCCGGCATCCTCACGGGCTTTGCTACCGCGTGCGCCCTGTTCGCCGGCCTCTACGGCGAGCCGGCGATGGCGCTTGCCGACGACGTCGCCCGCGCCTGCCCGGCCGAGTGCTGGTTCAACCCCGTCAAGCTCATCTGCGACATGTTCAATCGCCTATATTTCTTTGAGGACCTGGGGCCCTTCGCTGTTCGCGCGGGCGCGCTCGTCCTGATGGCCCTGGTGTTTGTCGCCGCCGCTACGCTGATCTTTGGAAGGAGTCGCTATGAGCACCTTTAAGACCGCGCTTCGCATGGCGCTGGCGCACCCGTTCTACCTGCTCATCTATACGGTGTTCATCTCGCTGATGGGTGTGTTCATCGCGGCATCGGTGAGCTGGAACTCGTCGCAGCTCACCGAGTACAAGCCCTACGATGCCAACGTGATCGTGGTCGACCGCGACGACAGCGATCTTTCGCGTGCGCTTACCAAGCATCTGGGGTTGCGCTTTGACCTGGTCACGGGTGTTGGCGACGACACGTACGACCTTGCGGACGCGCTCTCCAAGAGCAACAGCGCCAAGGGCAGCGCCGACTGCGTGTTCTTTATCCCGGAGGGGTTTGAGGACGACCTCGTTGCAGCCGCCCGCGTGGGGGAGTCCCTGCCCAAGCTCGATGTGACCTACGGTGCCGGCACCATGGCGGCGGCGCTGTCGTCTGCCGAGGCCTCGCGCTGGATCTCGCTCGCGGGCGCTGCGGCGGCGCTTGAGCCCGCTGCTTCTAACGGCGACGTTGCCAAGGCCGCCGAGCATGCCGCTGCAAAGCGCGCGGAGGTCCAGATCGAGCGGGTCAAGGTCGACTCGGCTGCTGCTGCCACGCTCGAGTCGTATTTCAACTTTGGCGCGTATGCGATTATCTCGTCGGTCATCGTGTCGGTGGGGCTGGTGTTCTCGGGCATGAACGAGCCCGAGCGCGTGCGCCGCATGGATGCCAGCCCGGTCTCCGAGCGTCAGCGTTCGCTTGCCGTGTTTGCGGCCGCCGCCGTGCTCACCGTCTGCATTTGGCTCGTGTCGAGCATGATGGGCATCGTGGGCTTTGCCAGCGCGGTTGCCGAGGTCGGCGCGGGTCGTGTGTGTCTGGCGCTGGCGGTGACGTTTGCCCTGGCGTGCACGCCGCTGGCCGTTGGCTTTACGCTGTCGAGCTTGGGCGCGCGCGAGGAGCTGCTCAACGGCGTGGGCAACTTACTCGGCATGCTCATGACGTTTTTGGGCGGCGCCTGGATGCCGCTGTCGCTCATGGGCTCGGCCGTGCAGACCGCGGCGCATTTTGTGCCGACGTATTGGGTGAACGACGCGATCGGCAAGGCGCTCGCCGCGGACCTGACGTCCACCGTGCTGGGCGACATCGCCTGCGACCTGGGCGTCACGGTGCTCTTTGCCGCGGCCATCGCCGCCATAGGCCTAGCCCTCGCACGCACCAAATCCCACGCCTAGCCACCTAGTCATTGGGTACTCATTGGGGACAGACTTAAACGACTAGTCATTGGGGACAGTCTTTGCCGAACCGCCGGCTTGCTAAGGACTGTCCCCAGCTGCCGGCAGAAAGGGAACGTCCCTAACTGCCGGGTGGCGAAAGAGTGTCCCCAACAGCTAGTCATTTAAGAACGTCCCCAATGACTAGTCTGAAATAAAATCCAGGCCACGCTCCAAAATAGTTCGCCATGGTTTACTATTACGCTCATAAAGTAGTACGAGGCTAACAACGGGGGATACCATGGCAACGCAGGAAGCCTATGTCCAGGTTAAGGATCTCAAAAAGCATTACGGCGACGGTGATGCACGCCTGACGGTACTCGATGGCATCGACGCGTCCATCAACCGCGGCGAGATCTGCGTCATGCTGGGGCCCTCGGGCTCGGGCAAGTCGACCTTTCTCAACCTGATCGGCGGCCTGGAGGATGCCGACGCCGGCTCTATTTTGGTGGACAGCTGCGACCTCACGGTGCTCAAGCCTGCCGACCTGGGCGAGTATCGCCGCCGTGAGCTGGGCTTTGTCTTCCAGTTCTACAACCTGGTGCCCGACCTCACCATTAAGGAGAACATCGAGGTCACGGCGCACCTGTCCAAAAACCCGCTCAATGTCGACGACCTGCTGCGTTCGCTGGGCCTTTACGAGCACCGCAACAAGTTCCCGCGCCAGGTCTCGGGCGGCCAGCAGCAGCGCTGTGCCGTCGGCCGCGCACTCGTCAAAAACCCGGGCCTGCTGCTGTGCGACGAGCCCACGGGCGCGCTCGACTATAAGACGTCCAAGGAAATCTTGCAGCTCATGGAGGATGTCAACCGCACCTACGGCTGCACCATCATCATTGTCACCCACAATGCCGCCATCGCGCGCATGGCCAATCGCGTGCTGCGCCTGCGCGACGGGCGCATCGTCGAGGATGAGCTTAACGAGTCGCCCGTCGCGGCCGCCGAGCTCGATTGGTAGGCGGCGCCATGACACCTCTCACAAAACGTCTCCCACGCGAGTTGCGCCGCAATATCGGCAAGTACCTGGGCATCTTTTTGCTTATGTGCGGAAGCATCGCCCTTACCTCGGGCTTTTTGCTCGCGGCCCACTCCATCGGTTGCCTTATCGACGACATGCGCGATGCGTACACGATTGAGGACGGCCGCGTGACCACCTCCTTCGAGGCCACCAAAGACCAGCTCAAGGCAGCCGAGGACGCGGCCGACGACGTCGGCGGCGTCACGCTCTACAAGAATTTCTCCATCGACGCCATCATCAAAAAGACCGCCGGCGACGACGGCACCAAGCGCACACTGCGCACCTATGCGCACCGCACCAAGGTCGATATCGCGTCCTACTGTGAGGGCAAGGAGCCCAAGACGGACGATGAGGTGGCAATCGACCGTGTCTTTGCCACCAACAACGACCTGTCCGTGGGCGATAAGGTCGAGCTTGAGGGCCGCACCTACACCATCTGCGGCATCATGACCCAACCCGATAGCCAGGCACTGTTCCTCAACAATTCGGACTTTACGGTGAACACCATCACGTACGGCGTGGCCGAGGTCACCGATGCCGGCTTTGCCGCGCTCGAGGATGCCGGCGGCGCGCCTGCCTACACCTACTCCTTTACCTTTACCGATCGCGATCTCTCCACCGCGGATCGCATCGATGCCGAACAGGATATGGTGGAGGCACTGACCGACGCCGATGCGCGCGTGGATGACCTCATCGACGCCGATTCCAACCAGGGCATTGGCTACGCGCGTGACGACGTGGACGGCGACTCCATGATGTGGATGACGTTGCTCGACATCATCATCGTGATCATGGCATTTGTCTTTGTGGTCCTTACCGACGCCACCATCGAGGAGGAGAGCGCCATCATCGGCACGCTGCTCGCCAGCGGCTATCGTCGTCGCGAGATCGTGCTGCACTACCTTGCGCTTCCCGCCATCGTGGGCGTGGTCGCGGCGCTTTTGGGCACCGCTCTCGGCATTGCGTTCTTTACCGAGCCCATGCGCAGCCTCTATTACGGTTCGTACAGCCTGCCGCCCTTCCAGGTGTACTGGAGCTGGGAGATCTTTGTGAAGTGCGCCGTGGTTCCCGCCGCCGCGCTCATCCTCATCACGCTGGTGGGTCTGCTTCGCAAAATGGGCAAGACGCCGTTGCAGTTCCTTCGTCACGAGGCGAGCGGCAAATCGGGCACCAAGCGCGGCTTGCAGCTGCCGGAGCGCATGGGTTTTGTTTCCCGCTTCCGCCTGCGCATCTTCCTGCGCAATCTGGGCAACTTCGCCACGCTGTTCGTGGGCATCGCGTTTGCCTCGCTGCTGCTGCTCTTTGGCCTGGCGATTCTGCCAACGATGACGCACTACGCGGACAACCTCGAGACGAGCCTGGTCGCCGAGCACCAGTACACGCTCAAGGCTCCGCTGGAACTCGAGGGCACTGCCGAGGAGCGCGAGCAGTGGTCGGCACTCGAGCGCTTGCAGTCGGTTGACGGCGCGCTGCTTTCCGCCGCCCAGGATGCCGATGACGAGTTTGACAACGCGGCCGATGCTGCACAGGCGGCAGCCGATGCCGCGACCGCATCTCCGTCTGCCGAGAGCCTGACCGCAGCGCAGGACGCGCTTGCCAAGGTCCAGGACAAGAAGGATGCGCTTTATGCGCGCCTCGATGACCTTGCCGATGCCCTTGGCTGCAACCGCGACGAGGCTATCGACCTGATCGACAAAGCCTCTAAGATCGACACCGACAACGACGACATTCACCCGGTCAATACGACCGACAACGGCGCGGGCGCAATCGCGCAAGCCGAGAAATACGCCGTCTACCAGCTGCAATACGACCGAGGCGACGGAAATGGGCAGGAGGCGATTTCCGTCTACGGCATCTCGCCCGATTCGCGCTATTGGAAAGACCTCAACGTCGGCGATGGGCACGTCGTCTTTGGCGGCGGTCTGCTCGATAAGTTTGGCTGGAGCGAGGGCCAGAAGGTCACGCTCAGCGACAAGTACGAGGGCAAGCATTATTCCCTTGAGTACGCGGGCAAGGACTGCGTTTGGGGCTCTAAGTCGGACATGAATATCTATATGAGCATCAACGACTTTAACGAGCTGTTCGACAACGACGCCGCCTACTTTAACGGCTATGTGAGTGACGAGAAGCTCGACCTCGATGCTCGTTACTTTGCCGGCGACACCACGCCCGACGACATGCGCGCCGTGGGCGACCAGTTCATCGGCATGATGGGCAAAATGATCGGAATGATGATCGGGCTCGCGGTGTTTATCTTCCTGCTGTTTATGTACCTGCTGACCAAGGCGGTCATCGACCACAGCGCCCGTTCGATCAGCTACATGAAAGTCTTTGGTTATCGCGATAGCGAGATCTCGCATCTGTACATCCGGTCGATCACACTGTGCGTGGCGGCGTCGCTCGTGCTGAGCTTGCCGGTCATTATCGGCTCGCTCACGGCCATCTTCCGCTCGATGCTGCTCGCCTACAACGGCAATATCGAGATCTACGTGCCCGCTTGGTCCATGGCTGCATGCGCCGGCATTGGCTTTGCGACCTACCTGGTCGTAGCGCTGCTACACACGCGCTCTATCAAGCGCGTCAGCCTGGCCGAGGCCCTCAAGGTGCAGGAGTAGCCCTTTATTAGTCATTGGGGACGGTCTTTGCTGACTCGCCGGCTCGTCGGCCGTGTTGACAAGGACTGCCCCCAGCTGCCGGCAGGAAAGGAACGTCCCTAGCTGCCAGGTGGCGAGGCACTCATTTAAGTCTGTCCCCAATGAGTGGTTTCAGTCATTTAAGTCTGTCCCCAATGACTAGGTGCCGTACTTGACTTTAACTCTGCTTTAACTGGTACCATCTCGTATGTCTGTAACACCATATAGACCGAGGGGATATATCTATGACCGCAACTGCACCCGCAGCACCCGCTAAGGTGTACTTCACCAACCTGCGCACGCATGCTCGCGAGAGCCAGCTCGACAAGCTCAAGCGCCTCATCCGTCACGCCGGTATCGAGCAGATTGACTTTGAGAACAAGTTCGTCGCCATCAAGATTCACTTTGGCGAGTTGGGCAACCTGAGCTTTTTGCGCCCCAACTACGCCCGCGCCGTCGCGGATGTTGTGAAGGAGCTGGGCGGCAAGCCCTTCCTCACCGACTGCAACACGCTCTATGTCGGCAGCCGCAAAAACGCGCTCGAGCACATCGACACCGCCTACCAGAACGGCTTTACCCCGTATGCCACGGGCTGCCAGATCATCATCGCCGACGGCCTCAAGGGCACCGACGAGGCGCTCGTCCCGGTCGAGGGCGGCGAGTACGTGCGCGAGGCCAAGATCGGTCAGGCACTCATGGATGCCGATATTGTGATCAGCCTCACCCACTTTAAGGGCCATGAGCAGGCCGGTTTTGGCGGCGCCATGAAGAACCTGGGTATGGGTGGCGGCAGCCGCGCCGGCAAGATGGAGCAGCATGCCGCCGGCAAGCCGAACGTCGCGACCGAGCACTGCGTTGGCTGCCGTGCCTGCGAAAAGATCTGCGCGCACAATGCCATCTCGTTTGAGGACACCCGCGAGCGCGAGCTTGCCAACGGCAACACCCGCACGGTTCACGTGGCCGCCATCGACCACGATCGCTGCGTGGGCTGCGGACGCTGCATTGCGGCATGCAACCAGGACTGCATCAAGCCCGGCTATGACGCCGCGGCCGACGTGCTCAACTGTAAAATCGCCGAGTACACCAAGGCCGTTGTCGACGGCCGCCCGAGCTTCCATATCTCGCTTGCCATGGATATCAGCCCCAACTGCGATTGCCATCCCGAAAACGACACGCCTATCGTCAACGATATCGGCATGTTCGCGAGCTTCGACCCGGTCGCCATCGACCAGGCCTGCGCCGATGCCGTCATGGCATCCGAGCCGCTGCCCAACACCGAGCTCACCGATAGCGCGGCCAAGATGGAGCACAACCACGAGCATCTGGAGGGCGAACAGGCGCGTGACCCCTTCTGCATCACGCATCCCGACACCGACTGGCGCGCGTGCATCGCGCATGCCGAAAAGATCGGCCTGGGCACGAGCAAGTACGAGCTCATCGAGGTTAAATAGCGCCTAACTATTGGACATATCAAGCGCTTTTGTAGCGAAACGTTAGTAAAAACCGCCCGTGAGCACAACGCCCACGGGCGGCTTTCCGGAAGTATGCGGCAAATTTCGAGACCGCCGAGCACACGACATTTTTTGGCAACAAAACCCCTGATAAATCGTTGGTAAAACTGCGGTCTGGTCGGCAGTTCCAGATTTTGCCGCATACTTCCGAAAATAGGGGGTCAGATAAAGCCCCAGACGTTGCTTTTTGCCTAAAAATACTCGTCGAGGAAGTCGTCGACCGTGTTCCAGTAGAGCTCGGGGTCAACTTGCGCACTCTTGGCGTGGGTGGCGCCATGGATGGTGAGCTTTTGTTTGACCTTGCTGGCGCACGCCTCGTAGTTTTGGTCGAGCATGCCGTACGGCACAAAGGTGTCCTGGTCGCCATGGATAAACAGCATGGGAACCGTCGCGTGTTTGAGTTGCTCCACACTGCTCGCCTTATGAAAGTCGTAGCCCGCGCGCACGTTGCACACCAAGTTTGCTACATCGAGCAAGGGAAAGCTGGGCAGGCCGAACACGTCTTTGAGCTGCAGAGAAAACTCGTCCCAAACACTCGTATACCCGCAGTCCTCGATAATGCATTTTACGTTTGCGGGCAGAGATTCCCCCGCGACGTTCATGGCGGTTGCCGCACCCATCGACTCGCCAAAGACCAGGATGCGCGCCTCAGGGTCAGCCTGAACGATTTGCTCGATCCATGCGACGATGTCGAGGCGCTCGGGCCAGCCCATGCCGATATAGTCGCCGCCGGAGCGCTCGTGGGCGCGGGCGGCGGGTGCGAGTACGTTCATGCCGCGGTCGTGGAATCGCTTGACGTATCGGGCCATACCGATGGGCTCGTTGGTATATCCATGCAGGCAGACGGCGTAGTCGTGCGTGCTCTCCGAAGCAGCAAAATACCAAGCGGCAAGCTCGGTTCCGTCATCTGCGGTGAGGCTGCTGCTCTCGCAATTCTCTTTAAACCACGCCCGCGCCTCGGTGTCCTCGGCATCCGGCTGCTCACCTTCTTTGTCGTTCTTGCTATCCTGCATCATCTTCATGGTGTACGGCGCTTGGGGGTTCAGGGCAAAGTCAAACAAAAAGTTGCCGGCAAACCCCAGCAGCGCAACGACAACCACCAACGTAACAATGCCGGCTATCTTGAGCTTTCGATGGGAACGTGCGTTTTGAGCCATGCAGGATTCTCCTATAAGATGTTAATACATCAACATTTAATGCAAGCGCATTATGGACGTTCGCCGTTGATGCGTCAACAAGCAAAGAATGGGTAAACAAAGGGTCACGTAAGGTGCAAATTTCGCACGTACCCAGACGCTTTGATATAGTGTTGAGAACTCTTTACGTTGGAGGATGTAACCGGCATGTCCGATTCGAGCGACAGTTCTAAGCCGCGACCCAAGACCGCGGCCGTTCCACACTACACGGTGGGCGAGGAGATCATGAACTCCGTCACCCATGGTGTCGGCTGCCTGCTGGGTATCGCGGGCCTGGTGCTCCTGATCGTATTCGCTGCCCTGCGCGGCGGAGGTCCGGCCCACATGGCCGCGGCGATTGTCTATGGTGTCAGCATTATTCTTGAATATCTGGCCTCCACGCTCTACCACGCGATTCAGCCCGCGGGCGCCAAGCGCGTGTTTCGCATCATCGACCACAGCTGCATCTACCTGCTCATAGCCGGTAGCTATACGCCGTTTTGCCTCATCACGCTTGCAAACGACGGCGGTCCTATGCTGTTCTTTGCCGTGTGGGCCATCGCCATTATCGGCATCGCCCTCGAGTGCTTTATGCGCGAGCGTCAACCGCACTGGGTAAGCGGCCTGGTCTACCTGCTGATGGGTTGGCTTGTCGTCTTTAAGCTGCCCGAGCTCGTGGCGCTGTTGAACCCCGTCGCGCTTGCCCTGCTCGCCGTCGGCGGCGTGTGCTACACCGTGGGCGTGCCGTTCTATATCGCCAAAAACGTGCGCTATCTGCACAGTGTGTTTCACTTGTGGGTGCTCGCCGGCAGTATCTTCCAGTTCATGGCGGTGATCCTCTTCGTAATCTAGCGACCGCGCCCACGGCCCCGCTCGCACGGGCGACTGGCGCAATTGCCGTATCCGCCATCAACGTTTTACCCTGACGTCCCGAATCTTGGAGGTTCGAGAAACTCCCGATGGACATAACCATCTCCCTTATTACCACGCTTGTCCTGACGCTTATCAACGGCTACTTCTCTATGTCCGAGATGGCGCTCACCACGGCCAAGCGCGCCGTGTTGGAGCACGATGCCGAGGAGGGCGATAAGCGCGCCGAGCGCGCCGTCCAGCTCGCCGCCGACTCCGATCAGCTGTTGGCCACCATCCAGGTCGCCATCACGCTCGTGGGCTTTGCCTCGTCCGCCGTCGCCTCGACGAGCCTGTCCGACCCGCTCGCCACGTGGCTCATGAGCTTTGGCATCGCGCCGCTCTCTGCCATCGCGCGCGGTCTGGCGCCGGTCATCATCACCGTCGCCGTCGCCTTCGTGTCCATCGTGATCGGCGAGCTCGTGCCCAAGCGCATTGGTCTGGCCAATGCCGAGGGCGTGTCCAAGCAAGTCGTGGGGCCGCTTTCGGTGTTCCAAAAGATCGCCCGCCCGCTCGTGTGGCTGACCGGCGCTTGCTCCGATGGTCTGGCCCGCATCCTGCGCATCAAGAGCGCCGACGACCGCCAGAACGTTTCGGAGGAAGAGATCAAGTACATGGTCTCGGAGCAGGACGACCTGCTCGATGAGGAAAAGCGCATGATCCACGAGATCTTTGACCTGGGCGACACCGTTGCCCGCGAGGTCATGGTTCCGCGCGTGGACACCACCATGTGCGAGGACGACGAGACGGTCGCCGACGTGTTGTCCACCATGCGCCAGACCGGCTTCAGCCGCATCCCCGTCTATCATGAGGATCCCGACAACGTCGCGGGCATCGCGCACATCAAGGACCTGATTCAGCCCGCGCTCGACGGCAAGGGCGACCAGCCCATCGCCGGCTTTTTGCGCGACGCCACCTTTGTGCCCGATACCAAGGACATCCTGCCGTTGCTGTCCGAGATGCAGACCTCGCACGACCAGATCGTAGTGGTCGTGGACGAGTACGGCGGTACGGCCGGCATCATCACCATCGAAGATATCGTCGAGGAGATCGTCGGCGAGATCGAGGACGAGTTCGACCCCGACAACAAGTACCTCACGCGCCTCTCGCGTCGCGAGTGGCTCGTCGATGGGCGTTTTTCGTGCGATGACGCGATTGAGCTTGGTTGGCCGCTCGAGGAAAGCGATGATTATGAGACCATCGCCGGCTGGATTTTGGAGCTTTGCGACTCGGTGCCCGACATCGGAGAGGTGTTTGAGGTCGCGGGGTACAAGTTCAAGGTACAGTCGATGCGTGGCCAGCGCATCTCGCTCATTCGCGTGATCGCTCCGGCCGAAACCGATAAGAAGGATTCCGAGTCCTCGGCAGAGAAGCCGGCGGCGTCGGGTGCGGGCTCTGTGGATCCGCACGATGGCGACGAGTAGGGCAAGGAAGAGTAGGGGAGAGTTATGGCAGGCCTGTTCAACATCCTTAAGGTCACCGTCAGCGAGGACAAGATTTGCGCGCATGTGCTGGTGAACCCCGGCATGCCGCTCATGACCTCGGAGGATATCGAGGCTACGGCGCGCGTGTACTACCTGGTGCCCGCGATTGCCAAGCACCTGTGCCTGGGCGATTCGGGTCGCGAGTTCCAGGACTGCATGGGCCAGACCGAGCTTTGCCACCTGCTGGAGCACGTGACGGTCGAGCTCATGAACGAGACCGGTCTTGCCGGCAGCATCTCGTGCGGCCGCACTCGCGTGAGCGAGCACGACGAGCGTGTCTTTGAGGTTGAGCTTTCGTGTCCCGATGACGCGTTGGCCATTGGCGCGCTGTCGTCGGCGACCTTTATGATGGACTGGGCGTATCTGCACGCCGACCAGCCGGCCCCCGACGTGGAAGGCACGGTCGCTGGCCTGCGTAACCTGGTGCTGGGCATGCGTGCCGAGGCCGAGGGCAAGGACCCGCACGAGGCCGTTGCCGCTGCGAACGGCGAGGACGTGGCCGAGGATGTGCCCGAGGGCGACGCTCCTGCCGACGCCGACACTGAGCCCGTTGCCGAGGCGCCTGCTGAGCCTGAGCCTGCGGAGCCCCAAGACGTCCCGAGCTTTGACGACGAGCCGCAGATGCCGATTGATACCGAGGGTGCGGTTGCCGAGAACCACGAGGCCCCCGCGGCCGTCTTTGGCGGTGCGGCAACGGCTCCGTCCGGCTCGGCGCACGAGGGCAACTTGCCGCTCGTCGATGGCGCCGGCGAGGACCCGGCCGCCACGGTGGCCATGCCTGCCATGCCGCAGGAGTAGGTTTACTCGCTTATCACCATCATGTACCTGCGCTTTTACCGTACGCAGATGAGCGCGACGGCAAGTGTTGCGCTGCGGGTATAATGGACAGCATTCAAACGGTGGGCATCGAGGTGCCCGCAGGAGAGGAATGATCATGGGAAAGACTTTCAGCTTTGTCTCCGGTGCGCTCTTTGGTGCCGCCGCCGGCGCTATCATCGGCGTTGCCCTGGCCCCGCGCTCGGGTGCCGAGACCCGCGCCATGGCCGCCGATATCGCCAACGATGCCTGGGACAACATGCGTGACACCTACGAGCACAGTGCCGAGGAGGCCCGTGCCGCGGTCAACGACTTTGGTCCGATGGTCGACGCCAAGACCGATGACCTGCGCGCCAAGGTCGACCTGGCCCGCGAGCGCATGGACCAGCTTCGCGAGCAGCTCAACGACGCCATCTCGGGCGGCAACGTGACGCCCGCTGCCGACGTCGTAGTCGAGAACGTCGCCGAGGCCGACACCGAGGCCACGGAGCCCTCGACCGAGGCATAATGCGCGCAGGGGATTTTGTCGGCGTCAAGGTTTATCGTAAGCCTGCCGAAGACAAGCGCACCAAAAAGGACGGCACGCCGCGCAGCCCCAAAAAGCTCGGCAAGATTCACTTTCCCGTCTTTACCCCGGGCGGCACGCGCGTGGTGGGCTTTATGGTCCGCCAGTCCGATATCGCGGGCATGATCGAGCGTCCCGACCGGTTTGTGGCGCTCGATGCCATCGGCGTCTATGAGGGTGCTGTCGCGGTCGACGACGTCAAGGGCACCTACGATGCCGCCGCGGCCAAGCGCCTCGATATCAACCTGGACGATTGCATCATCTGGGTTGGCATGGACGTGCGCACGGAATCGGGCGACGTCGTGGGCTATTGCTCGGACGTTGAGTTCAAGCCGCGTTCGGGCATTGTACAGACGTTCTATGTGACCGCCAGCGCCGCATCGAGCATGTTGGTGGGCGACACGCAGGTGCCGCCGACGATGCTGCGCGGCTACGAGAACGGCGCGATGATTGTCTCGGACGAGGTCAAGACGCTCGGGTATTCGGGCGGCGCGGCCGCTAAGGCTGCCGAGGCTAGCGTCGTGGTGGGCGATAAGGTCAAGAAAGGCGCCAAGGTGCTCGATGACAAGGGATCGGTCGCCGTGGACAAGGGCAGCCGCGCGCTGGGCAAGCAGCTCGGCAAGACGCGCGGTATGTTCAAGGCCTTTAAGGACGAATATCAAAAGGCGAGCGGGGGCTCGTCAAAAGCTAGCAAATAGTGACGTACCAAATGATGGGAGGCGAGCCGGAGACATGTTGCTCCGGCTCGCTGTGTTTATGGGGGAGGGCACATGCGCCAAAACGGATCTAACTTAAACGGGCGCTCGGGTGCGCGTCCGACGGCGCGCCGCGACCTGGGGCAGCTGCCCAGCGGTCAGCGTCGACGTCGCCGTAAGCCCGGCGCGATGTACCTCAACCATAGCCGTGGGTTTAGCGATCGCAGCGCGCGCATCGGCAACGGGCGCTCGCCGCGCCGACCGTCCCGCCTGCCCTATGCGCTCATCGCCGTGGGTTGCGCGCTCGTGCTGTTTATCGCTGCCGTCGTGGGCTACGTCAACCGCAGTGTGGACGTGGAACTCAACGGGCAAAAGACCGCGGTGCGCGTGGGCTCTACGTTGCAGAATCTTATCGACGATCAAAGCCTGACCGAAACGTATGACGCCGGCGATCTGCTGGCCGTCGACGACAGCGTGCTCAAGCGCCATGGCGGCGAAAAGCTGTCGCTGAAGGTCGACGGCAAGCGCGTGAAGCAAGGCAAATGGGACAGTCGCGAGCTTACGGGTGGCGAGAAGGTGACAGTCAAGGACGGCCGCAACGTGTACGAAAAGCACGAGGTCCAGGCCACGACTATCGAGCCAAAGCTTAAGGTCGAGGGCACGGGTGCCATTGAGTATGTCAAAACCTGGGGCGTTCAGGGCCGCTCCGAGGTATGGGTCGGCGAGCAGTCGGGCAAGACGCAGGACCGCGGCGAGGTCGTGCCCGCCACCGACTGCGTAGTCGAGTGCGCAAGCGTAGCGCCCAAGGGCAACGAAAAGTACGTGGCCCTGACATTTGACGAGGGTCCGAGCGGCGCGACCAAGCAGATATTGCAGGTGCTCAAGGAAAAGGGCGTCACCGCGACGTTCTTCCTTTCGGGCGATGCGGCCGAGGCCTCGCCTGCCACGGCCAAGGCGATTGTCGACGCCGGGTGCGAGATCGGATCCAACAGCTACAGCGACGATTCGCTCAAGGGTCAGGACCGTGAGGCAGTACGCGAACAGATCACGAAAGGCACCGATGCGATTAAGTCGGCGACCGGCGTGAAGACGATGCTACTGCGTGCTCCCTACGCTGCCTTTGACGAGCAAAACTGGATTGATGCGATGGACCTGGTCTCCGCCGTGGTCTCGTGGAATATTGACTCGGGCGACTGGCTGCTCAACGGTGCCGACGAGCAAGTCTCGACGGTGCTCGATTCGGTGACGCCGGGCAATATCGTGCTGCTCACCGATAGAGACGAATGCGCCGAGCAGACACTCGAGGCGCTGCCGCAGATTATCGACGGCCTCATTGCCGACGGCTACAAGATCGTGACGCTCAGCGACCTGGTCAAGACGGACACGGCATTGAGCAAAAAGCTCACCTCGCTGACGAAGGTCACCATGCCCAAGGACGCCGTGTTCCCCCAACCTGCCGAGGACGAAGACACCACAGAGTAACCACAGAGTAGTCATTGGGTAGTCATTTAAGAACGTCCCCAATGACTATGTCACGGATGCGTCAGCGTTTGGTATGCCTGCAATGTGCAGCGCATAAATTCGATGCCGCAGGGCGATGCTGATGCTATAGTTACTGCGGTTAATGAGGGTCAAGAGAAAGGTTACAGGTGAAATCCAAACCTCGACCATACAGTCGATGACCCCTTGCAGGTGCTTCTTGCGCATGCACGGGGTGTGAGCGCCGAGCGGCGTGCCGCCCGCGCATGCGTATACATATCTAAAAGTCCACGGATGGCGTGCCGGCATGGCCGCAGTCCGAAGGGATAATGATGGGGAGCACCAGTGAATTATCTGAGTGAGATGCTCAAACTGCCGGTCTTGGACGTCGATGGCGAAAAGCTCGGCGTTGTGAACGATTTTGGCATTGCTACCGGCGAAGTTTTTCCGCACGTGACATCGCTCGCGTTCCGCGGACCCGGTAAGACGCCGTTTATGATCAGCTGGCGCAAATGGGTCGACCGTATCGACGAGACTGGTGTGCACCTTAAGTCGCCGGCCACCGAAATCCGTTTTTCGTACCTGCAGCCGACCGAACTCTTGCTCGCGCGCGACGTGCTCAACAAACAGATTGTCGACACGCAGGGCATGAAGGTCGTGCGCGTAAACGACATTAAGTTTTCCATGTCGGGCGAAAATCAGTTGCGCCTGCTGGGTGCCGAAGTTGGCGCCCGCGGTCTGTTGCGCGCGATCAGCCCCACACTCGAGCATGTTGTCGAGGGCTTTATGAAGCACCTGTGCAAACCGCTCGGCGAGGATATCATCGCCTGGTCCTACATGGACCTGCTCGATCGTTCGACTAAAAACATCCAGCTTTCGGTGTCGCACAAGACGCTTGGAGAGCTGCACCCTGCCGACATTGCCGACATTATCGAACAGCTCGACCCGCGCCTGCGTGCGCAGGTGTTCGCGCAGCTCGACACCGCCCAGGCCGCCGAGGCCATCTCGGAGTTCGATGACGACGAGCTCATGACCGAGATGCTCGAGGGCCTGTCCGATACCGACGCATCGTCGATGCTGGCCATGATGGACCCGGACGACGCTGCCGACCTGATCGACGAGCTCGATTATGAGAAGGCCGAGAAGCTCCTGCGCCTGATGGGCGTCAAGGAGGAGAAGGCGATTCGTAATCTGCTGGGCTACGAGGACAACACCGCCGGCCGCATCATGACCTCGGAGTTTGTCTCGCTGCCCGCCACGGCGACGGTCGGCGATGCCATCGAGGCGATTCGCAAACTCGACGAGGACTTTGAGAGCGTCTACTACGTCTATACCGAGGATCCGAGTGGCATGCTGACGGGCGTGCTCTCGCTGCGCACGCTGATCGTGGCCGACCGCGACGCCACGCTGGGCCAGCTCGCCTATCGTGATCTGGTCTACGTGTCGCCCGACGAGGACCAGGAAGACGTAACGGACGAGATGACCAAGTACGACCTGGTTGCCATCCCTGTCTGCGACGAGAACCGTCATATCCTGGGTATCGTGACCTTCGACGACGCCATGGACGTTATCGCCGAGGAGCATCAGGAGGACCTGCAGATCGCCGGTGTCGGCTCGGGCGATAGCGCGTCGGACGACTCGACGAACGTGCTCAGCTGGTTCGTGCATCGTCAGTACTGGGTCGTCGTGTGGGGCATCGCCTCGTGCATTATGGCGACCGTGCTGGGGACTGCGCTGGGCTCCGCGCATCTGGTGGTGTTCCCCATGTGCGCCATGCCGCTCGTGCTGCTGGCTGCCTCGCGCATGGTGTCGTTCGTCAAGAACTACTTCCTCGAGTACGACGGTCACGACGACGAGCCCAAACCGTACCTGGGATTCTTCTTCCAGAGCACGGGTATGGGCCTGATCCTTTCGCTCGTGACCTACCTGTGCGCGCAGCTGGTGCGCACCGCCGCGTTCCCCGATGCCACTATGTTTGAGGAGCAGCTCTTTACCGGCTGCTTTAATATCGCTGCCGTCATTTGCCTGGTTGGCAACATGAGCGCTGTGATTTATCTGATGGTGCTGTTCTGGCGCGACGAGCACGACCTCAACACGTCGGGCACCGCCATGAACGTTATTGCCGTCATGATCTCGTGCGTAGCGTACTGCGCCGCTGCGGTGCTGCTCACCATGTCGGTCATTGGCTAGGTGGTCGCGTGCAAAATACCAAGCAAAAGTCGGGCACCAAGCAAAAGTTGACCATCGCGGCCATCTTTGGCGCTATGGGCCCCGGTCTGCTGGCGGCGCTTTCGGGCAATGACGCCGGCGGCATTGCAACGTATTCCAGTGCGGGCGCCAGCTATGGCTACAAGATGCTCTGGATGCTTCCCGTCATGACTGTGCTGCTCATCGTGACGCAGGAGACCGCGGCGCGCTGCGGCTGCGTCACGGGCAAGGGCCTGGCATCGCTCATCCGCGAGCGCTTTGGCGTGCGCAAGAGTGTACTTGCTATGGCGGCGCTGTTGATCGCCAACACGGCTGTGACCATTTCGGAGTTTGCGGGTATCGCCAGCGGCCTTGCTCTCTTTGACGTGCCGGCGAGCATCTCGGTGCCGTTGGTGGCGCTGCTGGTGTGGATGCTTACCATGTCGGGTAGTTTCCAGCGCATCGAGAAGATTCTGCTGCTGGTAAGCTGCGTCTTCGTGACCTATATTGTCGCCGCGTTTATGGCTGGCCCCAACTGGGGTGAGGTCGCGGTCGACCTGGTCGTGCCTAACATTCAAAATGACCCCAGCTACGTGTCGCTCGTGGTCGCAACGATCGGTACCACCATCGCGCCGTGGATGATTTTCTTGGCGCAGAACAACGTGGTCGACAAGAACGCGGGCGAGGACGATATCGTGCTGCAGCGCATCGATACCGTGAGCGGCTCGCTTGCCGCCGATGTCATTGCCGGCTTTATTATCATCACGACCGGTACGGTGTTGTTCCCGGCGGGCATTCAGATTAGCGATGCTGCCGATGCTGCCCGTGCGCTGGAGCCTATTGCGGGTCAGTGGTCCACGGTACTGTTTGCCTCGGGCCTGGTCGCGGCGAGCTTCTTGGCTGCCTGCGTGCTGCCGGGCGTTACGTCGAGCGCTATCTGCGAGGCATTTGGCTGGGAGCGCGGTGCCGACCGCAGCTGGGACGAGGCCCCGGTCTATCGCGGCATCATTACGGCCATCATCGGTATCTCTGCCGTGCTGGTGCTTATGCCCGGCGTCGATCTGTTCCAGATTATGATGACCTCGCAGGTCATCAATGGCGTGCTACTGCCCGTGGTTCTGGTGTTCCAGGTGGTTATTGCCGCTGACCGTCACATTATGGGCACTAACCGCAACGGCCGCGTGTGGAATGTGCTCACTTGGGCGACTATCGGTGTGATTACGGTGCTCACGGTCGTCATGTTTGTTCTGCAGGCGATGGGTTACAGCGCTTAGCGCCTCTTTTGGACTCCAAACAGGCCGCAGCGATGGGCTGCGGGCTGTTTTTGTCTGCTATAGGGTGTTAGTTATATGGCAGTGGGCAAAAAATGCCAAATATGAGTACTGTTGCTAAGTGAATAGCATTTACATTCAAGAAGATAATAAACATAACCTATAGTATGTTCATTAAAATTGGCTCCAATACGCCTTAAACCAGTCAGGTTGGCTGCTTTAGGGGGTTGTAGGGTTCGCTCGGACGTCATTTTGGGTGGTTTTGCCTGCTACTAAAATGGTAACAGTACTCATATTTGCCCTTTTTTGCCCACAGACCTTTGAGGGTGCGGCGAAAAGGGCTTGTTTTGATTGTTTGGGGCAGGCGCGAGGCGCGGAAACGATGTCTGGAGCGACGGAGCGGCCTGGAATTCATCCGTAGAGGTCTTCATTGGCTGCGCCAGGAGTGTCCCTAGGTACCGGTACATAAGGAACGTCCCTAACTGCCGGAGGGGGCGTCTGCCGTGGCAGACGCCCCCTCCGGATGTGGGAAGTTTGCGCTGCAGGTTACTTGTCGGTGCCCAACTTGTGCGGCTTGAAGGCAAGCGCATTGATGAGTGCGTCGGTGGCAGACTTGACGGCTGCCGGCTGCGGATCGTTGACGTGATCCTCGGGATGCACGGGCAGGTCCTTCTTGACTGCGTCGTGGATCAAGTTGAGGTACTCAGTCACGCCAGTGGTCGATAGGTGCGTGCCATCGCCATCGAACAGGTCGTTGCGGTTGGCGCTGTATCCGTACCAGTCGATAACGCGCACGTTCTTGTAGCGCGTGGCGGCGTTGGCGATGGCCTGGTTGGTAGAGCCAACCCACGGCTGCGGGCTGCGCGTGTTCACAAACACCACAATACGCTTATCTCCCGCATCGGCCATGATGGCGTCGATCTGGTCGTCGGTTACCAAGCCGTTGGTGCCCAGGGCAAAGACCACGATCTTGCCGGCAAGGTTCTGCTGGATATAGCCCTCAAATGTCGCGCGCCCCGCATCAAACTGGCGGCCCTTTTCGGCATCGATATGGCTGTGCGGGAACACGCCGTCAAAGGTGTCTACGGCACGCAGCGACACGGAGTCGCCGATCATAAGCAGATCGTAGGAGCCATCGGGGAAGCCGTCGTTGTCCTTGTCGGTGTCGTCGGCCGCCTGCTGGTCGGTGGGCGCGGTGTTCTTGGCTTCCTTGTTCAGAACTTCGGCGCCCTCGCCGCTCAGCGCAGACGTCTCGGGCACAAAGATCAGGCCGCCCAGTGCAACGACCAACACGACAGCGTAGGCTGCGCAGACAGGGATGTGCGTGCGTGCCCAGTTGGCGGGCGTGGTGGTGCCATCGCGGAATTCGGCGACGGTGCGCCCAAAGGCGCCCTTCCTAAACGGAGTCTCGATAAAGCGATAGCAGCACTCTGCCACGGCGACCACCAACAACACCTGCAAAATGTACTGCCACCACGGCGTATCGTTGATGTTGGCGACCGGGTTCATGAGGAGCAGCAGCGGATAGTGCCACAGGTAGATGCTGTAGGAGCGCTTGCCAACCCACACGAGTGGCTCGGCGGATAGCGCGCGGGCAACCATTCCCTGGGGCTGCACGCAGGCCGCGATGACCATGAGTGTGAGGATCGAGCACAGCAGCGTGCCTCCGCGATACTGGAAGGCGGTGTAGCCGTTGGTGAGCGCGACCATGGCGGCAAGGCCAACCAGACCCACGACGCCCAACACATCGATGGATGCGGGCGAGGACCAAAAACGCACGAGGGCGCTCGGCTGTGCCGGGGCGGTCTCGGCTGCTTCGTCGGCCTTCTCGCCAGGCTTGCCCTCGGCGTTCTTGCCGTGCTTGGCGGCGCCAGCTAGGCGATTGAGCCCCAAACGACGAGCGAGACGCACCGGCGCCAGGTCGCGATCGGGGATAAAGGCCATCCAGGCACCCAGCAGCAGCGAGAACACGCGGGTGTCGGTGCCGTAGTACACGCGGCTGGGGTCGGCGGCAGGGTTGTAAAGCACCATCATGGCTAGGGCAGATACCACGGCAAGACCCAGAACCACGCGGCGCGTGTTGGGCTTGCTCACATGCATGGATACCATGGCAAACAGCAGTGGCGGCCAAATCAGGTAGAACTGTTCCTCGATGGCAAGCGACCAAAAGTGCGTGAGTGGCGAGGGGTCGCCCAGAGCATTGAAGTACGAGACGTTTTGGGCAATCTGCCACCAGTTGTTGAAGAACAGCAGCGACGGCAGGATGTCGGGGCGCATCTTGGTGAGCATCACGTGGTTGAAGACGGTGCACAGCGCACAGGTCACCACCACGACGGTCACCACGGCGGGGACCAGGCGACGGATGCGGCGGATCCAGAAGCTCTTGAGGTCGATGCGGCCGGTCTTAGCGACTTCGTTGAGTAGCAGGCGTGTGATCAGATAGCCCGAAAGCACAAAGAAGACCGTGACGCCGAGCAGACCGCCCTGCGCCCACGTGAGGTTGAGGTGATAGAGCACCACCGCGACGACGGCAAGCGTGCGCAGGCCGTCAAGGGCAGGGACGTAGCGGGACTTGGGGCGAGCGGTCGCCCGTTCTTTTGCAGCGCTGTTGGTGTGGGTGCCCTTATTGGCGGGCGCGCGATGGGAGCCTGCGGCGTGGCGCGACTCGCCGGTGCGGCGGTCGGCGCGCGGGCGTTCGTGCGGCGCCTGGTTATCGGGCGCGCGGCGCGGGCCGCGCGGGCTCGATTGTGGGAATTGTTCCATAAAACATCATCCAATGACGAGAATAATCAGCACATATTCATTGTAGCTGCCTGCTCCTGTGAATGCTTGCTGCTGGCGCAACCTCAAGGGCGCGTTCACATCAAAGTGAACTAAAGTTATAGAGGTGCGAAGGCGCGCAATCGACGGTCGACGGTGGGTGCAAGGCCCGCAGACGAGGAGGTTTCCATGGCAGACAACGGCATTGTTGCGGTGTTCGGCAGCATGAACATGGACCTTTCGGTGGCGTGCGAGCGCATGCCGCGCGCGGGCGAGACCGTCGGCGGCAGCGGTTTTATCACCAACGCCGGTGGTAAGGGTGCCAACCAGGTCGTGGCAGCTGCGCGCATGGGCGCGCGCACGTGCATGATCGGCGCGGTCGGGCGCGATGCGTTTGGCGATGTACTCGTGGCGGGGCTTCAGGATGCCGGCGTGGGCGTTGAGTTCGTGGCACGTCGCGATGACGTGGAGACCGGTACCGCGACTATCATTCGCTGCGAGAGCGACAACCGCATCGTGCTGTCGCCGGGCGCCAACCACGCGCTTACGGGTGAGGACGTTGCTCACGCGCTGAGACGTCTGGTGGCCGATGATCTCGACGGCGATGCCAACGAGATCGCCCCGGCTGCCGGAAGCGTCTTTATCGCCCAGGGCGAATGCGATCTGATGGCGACGGCCGCGGCGCTTGTTTGCGCTCACGAGCTGGGATTCTATACGGTCTTTAATCCAGCGCCTGCCTGCGAGTTGCCTGCGGAGGCCTGGCCTGCGGTCGACCTGGTTTGTCCCAACGAGACCGAATGCCAGGTGCTGACGGGCATCTTGCCCGCGGATGATGCGAGCTGCATCGCGGCGCTCAATGCCCTGCTCGCCAAGGGTGCCGGAACTGCGGTCATCACGTTGGGCGGCGCCGGCTCGGTTACGCTCGGCGATGGTGGTGAGCTGCTGCGCATGCCGGCGCTTTCGAGCACGGTAGTCGATACCACGGCCGCCGGCGATACGTTTATCGGCGCGTTGGCGGCGGCTCGCCTAGAGGGCTTGCCGCTCTTTGAGTGCATGGCCACGGGTGCTCGCGCCTCGGCAGTGACGGTGTCGCGCCTGGGCGCTCAGCAGTCGATTCCCACGCGAGCCGAAGTTGAGCGCGTGTTTGATTTAGACGATTTAGTACAAGACGGAGAAGCGGAGTAGAACAATGGCAACCAAGAAGCTGATCCTTGATCTGGATATGGGTGTGGACGATGCGATGGCGCTTGCCTATGCCATCGCGAGCCCCGAGGTGGAGCTGGTGGGCATCACCACGTGCTTTGGCAACGTGCGCGTCGAGCAATCGGCGCACAACTGCCTGGCGGTGCTCGATCTGCTGGGTCGCCCCGAGGTTCCGGTGTACCTGGGCGCCGATCGTCCCATTAAGGCGACTGAGCCCTATACACCGCCGGCGTCCACCACGCTCATCCACGGCAAGAACGGCATTGGCGGGGCGAGCGTGCCCGCGTCGCCGTACGAGCCGGTGGGGGCGACGTCGGCCGACGGTAACGCGGCGGTCGATTATCTGATTGATGCCGCGCGCACCTATGGTCCCGATCTAATCTACGTGGCGACCGGTCCGCTCTCCAACCTAGCACTTGCCTTGGAGCGCGATGCGGCGGCGATGATGTCTATCGGTCGCGTGGTGGTGATGGGCGGCGCCCTGACCGTGCCCGGTAACGTGAGTGCGGGTGCCGAGGCCAACATGGCAAGCGATCCCGAGGCGGCCGATGCCGTGCTGCGTTCGGGCCGCAAGCTCACCATGGTGGGCTTGGACGTGACGCATCGCGTGGTGCTCACGCGTCGCGACATTGCCGGCTGGACGGGTTCGGGCACCATGGCGGGCTGTGCGTTTGCGAGCATGGTCGAGCACTACATCGGTTCGTACGAGATGAACGCCCCCTACCTGGGTGGTTGTGCGCTGCACGATCCGCTGGCCGTTGCCGTGGCGATCGACCCCACGCTCGTGGGTGCGCTCGGCTGCAATCTGCGTGTTGATCTGCTGGGCGAGTATCGCGGCCGCACCATCTGCGATGAGCGTCGTGTGGCCGACCCCGACAAGGGCGCACTCGTGGCGCTGACCGTCGACGCCCCGCGCTTCCTGTCCGAGTTCAAGACGCGCATGGCCCGCGTCCTGGGTTAATAGATTTCCGCGCCCCGCCCCATGTAGTCAATTTGGGACGGGGCTTTTTTAGCTACCGAGTA
>CATZIG010000006.1 GCA_958419975.1 uncultured Collinsella sp. | reverse complement strand
GACCGGAGAAGAACGGCGCGACGGCCATAACGACCACGCCCTGCAGAACGGCAAGTACGATGTTGTTCATGCTCTCCCCTCCTTAACCCATTTGCACGGCGAGCACGAGGAACACCACGAGTGCCGCGACGATGTAGCAGATATAGATGCTGTAGTTGCCGCCCTCGAGCTTAGTCGCGAGGTCGGCGAGCTTCTCGACGCCCTTATGCGGGGCATCGACGAGAACCTTGTCGGGTACGGGCTCCACAGCCTCGGCCACACCGGTGAGCTTCTGGAAGAAGTGCGCGATGGACCAGCAGACGGCCGTGCAGCGGTCGCGCAGCGTGTAGAGCGGCTGCATAAACCAGGACACCTCGGAGGCAAAGGTCGTGGCCACGACGGGCATATGCTCGTTGGGAGCGTAGCCGCATGCCCACGGCTGGGACTTCTGCACCTTGCCGACGGTCTTGAGCTTGCGATAACCGCAGGCAAGGCCGACGAGCACCACGAGCGCAATGGCGATCGCGGGCGTGGAGGTGGCAGCGCCGGAGTACTGGTTCATGAGCTCCATGCCCTCGGCGGCAAACACGCCACCGTACGGATGCAGCACGGACGCGGCGACATCGACCAGCACGGGCGCGATCACGGGAGCGCCAATGCCCAGCACGACGCAGATGGCCGCGAGCAGGCCCTGCGCAAACACCATGGGGGCGGGAACCTCCTTGGCATTGGCCGCGGCCTCGGAGCGGGGCGCGGAGGCAAAGGAGACGCCATAAGCCTTGACGAAGCACGTGACAGCCAGAGCGCCGGTAATGGCAAGCGCGACGGCAGCGAACACGGCCACAATCATGACGGCCTTGTCGCCCTGCATGGCGGCGTTAAACAGCGACTGGTAGGTAAACCACTCGGACACAAAGCCGTTGAAGGGCGGGATGGCCGAGATGGCAAGCGCGCCAACGAGGAAGCAGATGGCCGTTGCCGGCATACGACGGAACAGACCGCCCATCTTCTCCATATTGCGCGTACCCGTGGAGTACAGCAGCGCACCGGCGCCCAAGAACAGCTCGCCCTTAAACATCGCGTGGTTAAACGTGTGGTAGAGGGCGGCCATCAGAGCCAGGACGGCGATGCCGACAGAGTTGAGCGCCATGGCGGCCATGGAAGCGCCGACGCCGAGCAGAATGATGCCGATGTTCTCGACGGAGTGATAGGCCAGCAGGCGCTTGATGTCATGCTCCTGCAGGGCGAAGGCCACGCCGAGGACCGACGAGATCGCACCGAAGACCATGACCATAAGGCCCCACCAGACCTGAACGCCCGAGGCGGAGAGCAGGTCGAGACCAACCTTGAGGATGCCGAAGATACCGATCTTGATCATGCCGCCGGACATAAGGGCAGACACGTTGGACGGCGCCTCGGGATGTGCCTTGGGCAGCCAGCCGTGCAGCGGGATGATACCGGCCTTGGCGCCAAAGCCAAAGAAGGCGAGCACGAAGCACACGGATGCGACCGCGGGGCTAAACTGCGTGGCGCGGAAATCCGCAAAGGCAAACGAGCCACCGGCGAAGTTGGTCATGGTGAGGAAGCTCGCCATGATGAGCACAAAACCAACGTGCGCGATCACAAAGTAGAGCCAACCGCCATGGATGGAGTTCTCGTTCTCCTCGATCACGACCAGGAAGTACGAGGTCAGCGACATGAGCTCAAAGGCGACCAGGAACCAAAACACGTTGTCGGCGGTGATGACGAGCATCATGGACGCCACGAAGGTGTTAAAGAAGAAGCCGGCGCGGCCCTTTTTGCCCGGGTACTCATCAAAGTAGTTGAGACCGTAGATCGAACCGGCAAACGCGAGCACCGAGATGAGCGCCACGAACAGACCGGACAGCTGATTGAGCAGCAGCTGGAAATGGGCAAACGGGAAGAACACGATGGTGTCGACCGACGTGACATCGCCCAGCACGGCCTGGATACCGGCCACAAACGAAAGCACCGCGGCGACGGCGCCGATAAGGCAGCCGGCGGTCTTGGCGGCGTTATCGGCCTTGATCAGCAGAACCGAGGCGAGCGCACCGATGCACGAGACGGCAAGCGATGCGATAAACAACGTCATGCTATCCATTGTTTACGCTCCCTTCTGCTTTCTCGGACAGGCCCTGGGCCACAGCGGTAACGTCGACGACCGGACCGTTTTCGATCGAGCGCAGGCGCTTGGCCTCGTCGAGCTCGCGATCGGCCGCGCCGCCCATGACGGTCAGCGCCTTGGTGGGGCACGCCGCCACACAATGCGGGCCGTCCGGATCGAAGGCGCACAGATCGCACTTGACAGCGCAGGTGTACTGGCCGGGAGCCCACGTAAGAAGGCTGCTCAGGGACTTAGGATACGAAGGCGTCGGATCGCACATGCCTGCGACACCGGCGATAGACGTGCCATCGGGATGGATGGCTCCGAAGGGGCACGCGATGGCGCACAGCCTGCACCCGATGCACTCCTGCTCCTTGACGTGGATGCGATCGCCATCGTGCTCGATGGCATTCACCGGGCAAACCTCGGCGCAGGGGGCACCCTCGCAATGGTGGCAGGCAAGGGCGGCCGAAATACCGCCGGTCTTCACGAGCGCCAGGCGCGGCGTATCCTGAAGACCCTGCATCCGGTGGGCGTCGGCACAGGCGGACTGGCATGTTCCGCAGCCGATGCACCTCTCCGGGTTGATGTCGATGAAGCGGTTCATCCCCACTTCCTTTCAAAATAACGGGCCGGGCTCCCGAACGTACGGGACGCCCGGCCCAAAAAGCCAACGAGAACGGGACTACACGATTTGATTCACGTGCGTCTCGTCGTCGAACTTGGCGGCGCCAGGCTCAACGTCCTGGGGAGCGGCGGCGTCCACCAGAGCCTGCTTGAGCTCGGTGTACTGACGCTCTACCTCGCCCTCTGCCCAAACCTGGTCGGCAATGGCGTCGACCTGGCAGGCGGAGAACTTGTCCTCGGGCGTATGCGAGACCGGGTCGACCTTGTGAATGGTCAGCTCGTTGCACTTGCCGATCCACCACTGGTAGGTCATGTAGACCGTGCCCTTATTGATGCGATCGCTCACGTCGGCGCGGCTGTATACCTGGCCGCGGCGGCTGTGAATCGAGACGATGTCGCCGTTCTTGATGCCGCGCGCCTGGGCATCCGCGGGATTCATGCGGACAAAGCCGGGCTCGTCGGCGAGCAGCGCCAGCGTCTTGCAGTTGCCGGTCATCGAACGGCAGCTGTAGTGGCCGACCTCGCGGACGGTGCACAGGATGAGCGGGTACTCATCGTCGGGAAGCTCGGAGGGCGCCTCCCAGTCGTGCGCCATCAGGTTGGCGCGGCCGTCCTTGGTGGTGAACTTGCCACCAGCGAACATGTCGGCCGTGCCGTGGTCGTTCACATCGGTGCTCTTGACCGGCCACTGGGCGTAACCGCCCTCGGGAGCCATCTTCTCGTAGGTTGCGCCCACAAAGTTGGGGCACAGGCTAATGCACTCGTTCCAGATCTGCTCGGTGTTGTCGTAGTGCATGGGGTAACCCATGCGCGTAGACAGATCCGCGAAAATCTCCCAGTCGTGACGGCACTCGCCCTTGGGCGGAACGGCCGCATCAAAGTGCTGGAAGCTACGGTCGGATGCGGTAAAGACACCCTCGTGCTCGCCCCAAGAGGTAGCGGGCAGGATGACGTCGGCGAGCATGGTCGTCTGCGTCATAAAGATGTCCTGGCAAATGAACAGATCCAGCTCGGAGAGCGTCTTGCGCATACCGGCCGAATCGGGCTCGGTCTGCACCGGGTCCTCGCCGTAGTTGTAGAAGCAGTGCACCTTGCCCTCGTCGACCAGGTGGCCCAGGTCGGTGAGCTTGTAGCCCTCCTCGAGCGGGAGCTTTTCCTCGGGCACGCCCCAAGCCTTGGCAAACTTGGCACGCACTGCCGGGTCGGTGACCTTCTGGTAGCCAGGGTACAGGTTGGGCAGCATGCCCATATCGCAGGAGCCCTGGACGTTGTTCTGGCCACGCACGGGCGCGAGGCCGGAATTGGGTTTGCCGATCTGGCCGGCAACGCAGGCGATGGAGGCGATGGTGTGCACCGTCTTCAGGTTCTGCTTCTGCTGGCATACGCCCATGCCCCAGCCAATGATGGCAGAAGGCTTCGCCGTGGCGTACATCTCGGCAGCTTGGTGGATCAACGCGGGCTCGACACCCGTGATGTCCTGTACGGATTCGGGAGTGTAGTTCTTGATGGTCTCCCACCACTCGTCAAAGCCGTTCGTGTGCTCGGCGACGAATTCCTTGTCGTAGAGGCCATCGTTGACCAAGCAGTTGGCAAAGGCGTTGAGGAACGCGACGTTGCAACCATTCTTGATCGGAAGGTAGAGATCGGCGATACGCGCGGTTTCGATATGGCGCGGATCGGCGACGATGATCTTGCAACCCTTTTCTTTGGCTCGCACGATACGCCTTGCGACGATGGGGTGCGAATCGGCAGGGTTATAGCCGAAGAGGAAAATGCAGCCCGCATCCTCCATACCGGGGATGGAGCATGACATGCAACCTGAACCAACCGTGTCCATCAGACCGAGGACAGTAGGGCCGTGTCAAGTACGGGCGCAGTTGTCCACGCTGTGGGTGCCGATGCACGCACGCGTAAACTTCTGCATAACGTAGTTCGCCTCATTGCCGCCGCCTCGCGAAGAGCCGGTGGTCATGACAGCGTTAGGACCATATTCGTCAATTATGGCCTGCATCTTAGATGCGGTGAAATCCAGTGCCTCGTCCCAGCTTACGCGCTCAAGATCCGCGCCCTTAGTGCGGCGGATCATCGGGTGCAGTACGCGAGGAGTCAAGATCTTGGTGTCGTTGATGAAGTCGTAGCCGCTCATGCCCTTAAGGCACAGCTCGCCCTGATTGGTGATGCCGTTGAGCGGTTCGGTACCCACGACCTGGCCGTTTTGGACCAAGAGGTTAAACTGGCAACCGGCGCCGCAGTACGGGCAGATCACTTTATGCTTCTCCATGACACCCTCCTTCCTTTTTCTGCTACCGATTACTCGGTACTAATTTGACAATCATTGGGCTTGTCGCCCCAACGCTTACGCCTCGTTTTCGATGGTGGCGCGGGCACGCTCGGCAGTCAGTTCCGCCAGGCGCTCCTCGTCTACCAGGGTGAGGCCCTTGGTCGGGCACGCCTCGGCACACGCCGGACCGCCGGGACGGTCCACGCACAGGTCGCACTTGAGCACGAAGCTCTTGGTCTGCGAACCCACGCGAACGTCGCCCATCAAGACGGGGACCTGCGTGGTCGCCACGCTCACGGCGCCAAAGGGGCATGCCATGACGCAGCTCTTGCAGCCGATGCAGTTGTCCTCGTTGACGCCGATGCGATGGTTCTTTGGATCAAAGAACAAGGCGCCCGTAGGGCAGGCCTTGGCGCACGGAGCGTCCTCGCAGTGGTGACATGCCACCGGCGCGGAAATCTCGTAGGTGCGCGTTACGCGCAAGCGAGGTGCGGCGATGTTGCCGGGAATATCGTGTGCCTCGATGCACGCCGCCATACAGGTTTGGCACCCAATGCAGCGTGAAGAATCGGCCACGACTCGTTTATTGCCCATGTTGTTCACTCCCTCCTGAATCCCATGCCGGAGAGACCCTGTCGACGTTGCCCCGGACCGCCCGTGGTCCGGCATCGGCGTATCGAGCGCATGCGGCGAAACAGGCACTTCGATAGAGTTCCTCCAACGATATACAGTCTAAATATACGCAGTTGCAGGTGGCAAACTTGAGCATAGGCCCTGCAATACGGGTGTATTGCAGGGGTTTTGGCAGGTTGGAATTATTCTCTAGAAGCTATAAAGGTGAGTGTATTACATGCGTACACCTCTGAGATTTTTACGCGCTCTCATTTTGGATGTACTACGCTTGTATTCGTGTTAATGGTTATTTACTTGAGCGAAATAAAGTAATCGTTATAAGATGCTCAAGTATCGGCACATGCCGCATTTGACCGACTATATTGCACGTTAGCTAAGGGAGGGCAGTGATGTCATCGACGCAAAAACGAGCCATCCTGCAGGTGCGCATTCGCGAAGAGGACAAACAGCATGCCGAGCGCCTCTACGACGCCATGGGCACATCGCTCGCCGAGGCTGTCCGCCTTTTTGTCGCGCAGAGCATTTTGATGCGCAAGCTTCCCTTTCAGCCGGTCGCCGTGCGCTCAAAGGACGGCACCGCCGCCTATGGATCGCTCAAAGCATACGGAGATCCCAATCGCCGCTCCGAGGAGCGCAATGCCTGGATTGAGTACCTTGCTACAAAAAGCGACGATTCGATTTTGGGTCCCGAGGAAGTAGATATCCATGAGTAGCACCATCATCGACGAGACCGTCATCCTACGCTACCTGCTTGACGACGACGAAGTTCTATCACCGCGCGCTGCCAAGGTCATCGCCACGCGCACCGCTCGCGTCTACCCCGAAATCATCACACGCGTCGTGGTCACGCTGCGCGACGTCTATAAGGTTCCCCGCGTTGAGATTGCTGCGGCCTTGAAAAGGCTGCTCGATGACGTCATGGTCGACGAGCCCACCGTTGTCGCCCTTGCCGTCAAACTCTTTGGCAAGACCCATATGGACTTTACCGACTGTCTGCTTGCCGCCCGTACCGCCATCTATAACGACGACGTCGTGAGCTTTGGCAAGCCCATCATCCAAGGCATGATCGATTACCGCCGCAAGCGTCAAACCGCTGCCGAAGCCCACAGCCGCAGCACCGACGCCACCATCGACAAACTCCGCCACCGCCCCCGCAGCTAACCCCATCCCCTCCTAAGTTGCGGTGAAATACGGACTGTTTCATGCCTTTAAAGGCCTCAACAGTCCGTATTTCACCGCAACTTATTGAAGGTTGGCTGCGAACGATTTCGCTATCGGGAGTCGGCGTAGGGTTTTGTTGTCGGAATGCCGTAGCCGCGCATCATGGCACCGAACGATTCTACGTCGTAGGTGTCCGAAAGTTTGAAATGAATGACGTTGTGGCCCATGGCGCGAAGGTTCGCGTCGCGCATGAGGGCCGCTCGATAGGTTTTTGCCGCCGCTTGCTCTGGATCATCTTGAGCTTCGTCTTCAAACTTACCCAGCCCATGCAGCTCTGCCAGCGTCCATGAGCCGTCTGGCATCTGCCAGCCATAATCTGCTAGATAATAACCAGCGTTTCCCGGTCGCGTTATCTCAACTTGAAGCTCAGGCGCGGCAACCCCAGCGAGAATCATCGCTGCTCTCGCCTCGGACTCGCCACCATTGTCTGACCTGCCGTCCATATGCTCAAAAACGTCAAAAGCACGCGCGATGCCATGCAACCCTCGGCAATTTGCCTGCGCATATGCTCGCAGCTCTTCACGTTCGACATCGTACTCACGGGCCAAGCCATCGACATAGCCCAGCGCATAGCGAAAGGCGCTCGTTCGGGCGATATCAACAACCGTTCGATACGGATCCGTCAGCGTAAACAGACCGAGCCGCCACACTTCGCCCGCCCGCCAGCGCTTATATTCAACGAACTCATACGTATCACGCCTTGTAGACCGTGGCAGCAGCACTTGCACTTTATCCAGAAGCGAATAAGCCGAGCCGATGCCATAGAGCAGCGCTGCCGTCGATCCGCAAAACACAGCATCCGGTTCAACGACCGCAATAGCGGATGCCAGCTGAAAGATGCGATCTTCAACCCCAAGATTATTCCAATAGACCGGATCCGCATACACGTGGTTGTAAAGACGAAGCATGAGCTCTTCCTGCATAAGCTCGCGCGCACGGCGTTCTTCCCAAGGATCAATTGTTATAAGCAGCTGTCCATCTTGATGAATTCCAAGGGCCGAGAATAGCATCCTTGCATATGACTGCGGAAAATGTTTGCCTTTATCGAGCATGGCCAACCCCATAACCATCACGGCGGAGAGAATACCATTACGCTATCGCATGCTTCCGTCCGCAGGCCTTGCCAAAAGCTGACCAAAAGCTTGACGTCGCAGGTCAAGGCTTCAAAAAAAATTTCCACTCTCGGTAGACGGTCGCTACGACCCTCCCAACGGCATCAAAATCCAACCTTACAAATAGTTGCGGTGAAATACGGACTACATGGGCAATAAAAGCCGAAAAACAGTCCGTATTTCACCGCAACTTAGAAGGGGATCTGGGGTCCCGGCATGTATATGAAAACGGCCCTGATTCCCAGAAGGAAACAGAACCGTTAAAACTATCCTATGGAGCGGGCGACGGGAATCGAACCCGCGTCATCAGCTTGGAAGGCTGGGGTTCTACCATTGAACTACGCCCGCAGGATATGGTCGGGACGACAGGATTTGAACCTGCGACATCCTGCTCCCAAAGCAGGCGCGCTACCAAACTGCGCCACGTCCCGAAGGTGTTGAGCAGCTAAGGTCTAAACCTTGCGTGTCCCAAAGCGAAGGAAATTATAGGGGAGACTCCCCGCCTGTGCAAGCGCAGAAACCCTAGCTCCTCGAATGTGCGACAAACTGGCTATGAACCAGACCAATCACAAACGCGACCACAGCAACCGGCGCCCACGCAGCGCCGATATCTGCCAGCGGCAACGCATCGAACGGCAGCCACGCGCCAGCAAAGAACGCATCGCGGACCGAAGTGATTACGCTCTGTACCGCGACAACGCCGCCGACCCAGACCCACACCTGCGGATGCGCGTCGCAAAAACCGTGTACCAAACCCATGAGGACCAGCACGATGGCGACAGGATACAAGGCGTTGAGCATGGGCACCGAGAACATAAGGATCACATCGAGGCCCACGTTGGAAAGCACGCACGAAAACGCCGCGAACACAAAGGCGAGAATCGCAAAGGGACGGCGCATGGCCTCCTCGGAGGCCTCCGCTCCCCCCTCGACCACATACGTCTCGCAGAAGTAACGCGAGCAGCAACTGATGAGGCCGATGCACACGTTCATGCAGGCGAGAAAGAAAATCGCAAATACCACAACCGTGCCGGCAAGGCCAAAGTGCATGGAGGCCGAGCGAGCAAGGATTGCAGCGCCGTTGGTGGCGTCGGGCATCACGGTGCCGAGCTGCATACCGGCAAGGGCCAAGCCGCAATAGATGATGGCCATGAGCACGCCGGCGATCACACCGGAACGCGAAATCTCGAAGGCCACGCGTTTGTCATTGGTAACACCCAACTCGTGGATGGTCTCGGCGATGATGATGCCGAAGGCGAGCGACGCAAGCAGGTCCATGGTCTGGTAGCCGGTCAAGAAGCCTTGAACCGCAGCGCCGGCATCATAGGGAGCTTGCGGGGCAGCAGCCGGTCCCAGCGGCGAGATCACGGCAGCACCCACGACCAGCACGATGAGCGCGATGAGCGCGGGGCCCGTCATGCGCCCGAGTACGCGTGTGATGACCCCCGGGCGCAGCGTAAGCACAAACGCGACGACAAAGAAGCCGACGGCAAACACCAGGCGAACCGTGCCGAGCGAGACGCCCTCGGGCAGCAGCGGCACTAGCATCTCGAACGCCGTAGAGCTTGTGCGCGGAATGGCCAGGCACGGACCGATGGCCAGGTAGACCGCCGCAACGAAGAATTCACCAAACTTAGGATGCACGCGCCCGGCCAGCTCGCGGGCCGTGCCGGCGAGCGCGACGGCGATAAATCCCATGACGGGCAGACCGATGGCGGCAATCAGAAAGCCGAGCATGGCGACCGGCGTGGCAGAACCTGCCTGCAGCGCCAGCAGCGGCGGAATAATGAGGTTGCCGGCGCCAAAGAGCATCGAGAACAGGGCGATGCCGACGGTGACGACATGGTCGGAGCGCAGACCGCGCGGGGCGGATGAGGCCATAGACACACCTTTCGGGTCGAAACAAAAACGGGACGGGCAAAAACACCCGTCCCGCAAGTATAAACGGTCTAGCAGCTTTAGCAGGCTAAATCGCACAGAGCATCGATAGCCGTGTCGACTTCTTCGGTAGTGTTGAAATACCCAAACGAGAAGCGGACGATACCCTGGCGCTCGGTCCCCAGCGCACGGTGCATGAGCGGAGCGCAATGGGCGCCAGGGCGCGTCGCAATCCCCCACCCTTGCATGAGCGCGTCCGAGATCTCGGCGGAGTCGATATCGCCCACGTTGAGCGACACGATCGCCGAGCGCACGGGCTGGTCAAACGCACCGTAGAGCTTAATCCCCGGAATCTCGCGCGCGCCAGCGAGAAAGCGATCAGCCAGCGCTCGCTCATGCGCCGAGATCGCCTCGACTCCGCCTTGCGCCTCGATAAAGTCGAGACCGGCAGAAAGTCCCGCGATGCCGTGACCGTTGAGCGTGCCCGCCTCAAGGCGCGTGGGCCACTCAAGCGGCTGCAGAGCATCGAAGCTGTGCACGCCCGTGCCGCCCATGGCCCACGGAGCCACGTCAACGCCCTCCGCCACGGCCAGGCCGCCGGTCCCCTGCGGACCCATGAGCCCCTTGTGGCCGGTAAAGCACACGACGTCGAGGCCCATAGCCTGCATATCGACATGCATCGCGCCGGCAGACTGCGAAGCATCGACGATCAACAGCGCGCCGGCCGCATGCGCGATGGCAGCCACGCGCGCAATGTCGACCGCGTTGCCGGTCACATTGGAGGCGTGCGTCACCACCACGGCACGCGTGCCCGGCGTGACCAACTGCCCGAGCTCGTCGTAGTCGAGCGCGCCGTTCGCGTCGCAACCCGCATGCTCAACCGTCACACCCTGCTCCGTCGCCAAGCGATTGAGCGGACGCAACACGGAGTTATGCTCGAGCACCGTCGTGACCACGCGGTCGCCGGGGCGCACCACACCACAGATGGCGGTGTTGAGCGCCGCCGTAGAGTTGGGCGTAAAGCACACATGGTCCGCCCTCGGGCAACCTAAAAGGCGCGCGAGCTTGGCACGGCAACCGTAAATCGTACGAGCGGCATCGAGGGCACCCGACGTGGCGCCGCGCCCGGCATTGCCGAGCGAGCACATCGCCTGCGTCACGGCATCGATGACCGTCTGCGGCTTGTGCGTGGTCGTCGCCGCGTTATCCAGGTAGATCATCGCACGACCTCCCACATATCAATCACGGTATAGCCCTCGGTGGGAACGCCCGCCGCGGCGAGTTCGCCGCGCAGCAGCTCCTCATCGGCAGGCAACGCCTTCCACGCCAGACCGCAGCCGGCAGCGACCTCCCCGGGCACGGGAATCGTTCGCCCGGGAAGGCCGCGCTCGATGCACAGGGACTCGCAACCCATGGCGGCCGCCGTGGTGGGAAACGTGATGACAAGCGCCGGGCGCTTCTCCCTCATGGCAACTCCAACCAATACGCTACGGGCGCACGACGCGCACGGCCTGCTCCATCTTCTCCACGATCACGTACATGTTGGTGACCTCGCCCACCGCGAGCTGGTCTTTAATGCCATAGTGGTCGAGGCAGGTGCCGCAGGTGAGAATCTCGACACCCTGCTCGGCCAGGCCCTTCAGATCATCGAGCACCGGCGAGCCCTCGACGGTGAGCTTGGCGCCGCCGTTGTAGAACAGCATGGTCGCGGGCAGTTCCTCCTGCTGCGTCACGGCAAAGATGAAGGCCTTCATGAGCTTGTGGCCCAGCTCGTCGTCGCCGCGACCCATGCAGTCGGTGTAGACGGAAATGACGAGCTTGCCCTTGCCGGCGCTGGCATCACAGAAGGAAGCGCCATCCTGCTCGGGATCGGCCACGGCAACGGTGCCAGAGGTCGCCACGGTCACGTGCCACTCGGCGTCCGAGATCTTCTCGACCGAGGCCGTGCAGCCTTTCTCCTGCGCCATCTTGGAAATGTTCTTGACGGCGGTCTCGTTGTCGACCGCGGTCACGACGGCGCCCTCGCCATTGAGCTGCTTGAGGGCCTTGAGCGTCTTGACGACGGGCAGCGGGCAGGCATCGCCCATGGCATTGACTTCAATCTTGGTAGACATAGCTTTTCCTTTCGAATAAATCGTTTTAGAACGGTACATAACTCAATAAACGTGTCGTTAACGGACAACGCGAACGGCAGGACCGCCCAGCTCCGCCTCGCACACGCGCCCGACGACGGCCGCGATGCGCCCCTCGGCATCCAGGCGACGCGCAAGCTCATCCACATCCTTCGCGGGCGCCGCAATAAGCAAACCACCCGAGGTCTGCGGATCGTATAGCGCATCCAACATGCCCGGCTCCAGGTCATCGTCGGCCGCCACGCGCGGGCCAAAGAAGTCCTGGTTGCGGTAGGCACCGGCAGGAATAATGCCCAAACGCGCCATATCGAGCACCTGGTCAAAGAGCGGTACCGCCCCCGACGCAAGTTCAATCTGCACGCCCGAGCCTTCGGCCATCTCGCACGCATGCCCGATCAGGCCAAAGCCCGTAATGTCGGTGCAGCCGTGAAGCTCGAGTCCCTCGGCCAGACGAATCGGGGCCTCGTTGAGGGTGCGCATCGAGTCAAACATGGCTGCGGCCTCGTCCTGTTCGATGAGCTCGCCCTTAATGGCCGTGGTGATAATGCCCGAGCCGATCGCCTTGGTCAGCAGCAGAACATCGCCCGCCCGCGCGCCGCTATTGACAAGCATGCGATCGAGCGGCACAAAACCGCTCACGGACAGGCCGTACTTGGGCTCATCGTCGTTGATGGTGTGGCCGCCCGCGATGGAGCAACCCGCCTCGACGCACTTGTCGGCGCCGCCCGCCAGAATCTGACCGGCAACCTCAACGCCCAGGCAACTGGGTATGCAAAGCAGGTTCATGGCATGGCTCGGCCGCCCGCCCATGGCGTAGATGTCCGACAGCGAGTTGGCCGCCGCGATCTGGCCAAACAGGAACGGGTCGTCGACCATCGGCGGGAAGAAGTCGATGGACTGCACGAGCCCCAGGTTCTCCCCTACGCGGAAGACACTCGCATCGTCGGAGGTATCGAACCCCACGAGCAGGTTGTCGTTATGCACATTGGGCAAGTCGCCCAGGACCTGGGCGAGGGCTCCGGGAGCCAGCTTAGCGGCTCAACCGCTCGCGGCCGTCATGGATGTGAGCCTCATGGTGTCCTTAGCCATACGAACCCCCTTCCAACAAATCAACGACTTTAAGTATACGCCCCAGGCACGCTTCCCAAGAGACCGCCGACGGCTCGAACGTCGAAGGCGGCGCCACAAGCGCCTGCGCGATAGCATCTGCCAGTGCGCGCTCAAACAACGGAAGGTCGGCCGCCACGGGCGTGTCGACATCCGTCATACGCGGCGACGCCACCCACGTCACGGGAGCACCGGGAAGCATCGCCTCCATCCAGGGACGAACGCCGGGCAAATCGGTCGCCACAACTTTGCAGCCGCACGCGAGGGCCTCGATCGTCACGAGCGGCAGACCCTCGTAAAACGAAGGCAGCACAAAGACGTCGGAACTGCGGTAGGCATGCACGAGCCCATCGCTATCCAGGCGGCCCGCCAGCGTCACCGGCACATCCGAGGCCGCGCTCAAGCGCTCGATACGCGCGTACTCGGCATCGTCCCCGCGGCCGCCCACAAGTACCAAGCCAGATGGGCGGACGCCATCGTCAATCGGCAATGACACGGCTCGAACCAGAGACTCGACGCCCTTTTTAAAACAAATCTTGCCCACGTACACAAGCGATCCCGGCTGCCTCGCCACGCTTGCGTCGCGGCAGAAGACGCGATGGTCGTAACCCGTCCCAATCACGTGGATGCGATCGGCATCGACGCCACACACCAGGCCAATCTGCTCAGCCTGCTCAGCATGGAGCGCAAAGACGGCATCGAGCCGACGAACCGCACTTACGATGCGATCGCGCTCGAGCGCATGCGAACGCAGCTGGCGCAGGTCGGTCGAATGGCACACGGCAACAACCGGCACGCCCCGGACGCACTCGCGCGCCAATGCGGTCACCAGATACAGGTGATGGCAGAGCACCAGATCGGGCCGAAACTCAGCCACCGCCCGATCGATTGCAGCAGCAAATGCCCGCTCAAATGCCTTGAGCATCGAAGGCGTCAGGTCACGATAGCGTGTGGAGGGATAGGGCATGACATCGGACATACCGCAGATGGGAAACGGCAGCTCGGGCGACTCGAACGGTACGGCAAACACGGCAGCACGCCGGTCCAGCTCGCCTTGGGTATCACCCGGTGCCGCGCCGCAAAGCACGGCGGCGCGATGCCCCGTCTCGATCTGCTCGCGCACGAGCGCGGCAAGGTAGGTGCCGCTACCGGTGCTATCTGGTTTTTGTGCCGAGATATTGAGGATGCGCATATCGCGGTACACCCCTAGGCCAAGGCGGCGGCGCGGACAGCCGCGCCGATCGCTCCGGCAAAGCGAGCCTGTGGCGAGGTGGTCACCGGCGACCCCAGTAACTCGCCCAACCGCTCCACCACGAAGGCGTTCTCGCACAGGCCACCGGTCAGGTAGTACGGGGCGCCCGCGGCCTGCCCGGCCATGGTCGCCACGCGCGAGACCACGCTGTCGATCACGCCACGCGCAATGTTCTCGCGCGGCTCACCGCGACCGATCAGGCTGATAACCTCGCTTTCGGCAAACACCGTGCACATGCTGCTGATCTTGGTGGGCTCGCCGGAACGCGCCAGGTCGGCCATCTGCTGCTGGGAAATGCCCAGGCGGTCGGCCATGATCTCCAGAAAGCGCCCCGTGCCGGCGGCGCACTTGTCGTTCATAGCAAACTTGGCCACGCGGCCACTTTTAAGCTGAATGACCTTGGTGTCCTGACCGCCCACGTCGATTACCGTGCCGTGATCGCCAAACAGGCGCACGGCACCGGTGCCGTGGCAGGTGATCTCGGTCACGACCTTGTGCGCATAGGGCACGGCGACACGGCCGTAGCCGGTCGCGATCACGCGAGCATCGTCGGCCGTCACGTCGTAGCCGGCCGCTGCCAGTGCCTCGCGCAGCCGTTCGGAAGCATCGACCGAGGAGAACCCGGTTGGCTGCACGCACGTCCACGCCACCGAACCCTCCCCGTCGACCACAGCAGCCTTAGCCGCCGTAGACCCGATATCGATCCCGATCCCTATCATGGCTCTCTCCCAATCTAAACATCAAAGGTAGCGGCGCGTTCAGGCGCCTTGGCTCTAGGTTTCTCAGGTGCCGGAGATTGCCCCGAAAGAGGAGCGCAGCGTACTTTGGGTACGCAAGCGACGGTTTGAGGGGCAAGATCCGGTGCCTGAGGAAGCTAGAGGGTTTCGATGAAGGCGGCGATGCGCGTCTCGATCTGGCCCATGTCGCCGTTGCTGTAATCGGTCTCGATCTTCATGTACGGAATGCCCGCACCCTCGACAGCTTCCTGCATGCGTGCGCTCTCCACGTTAAAGGTATGGCACGCCTGGAGCACGTTCTCCACTACGCCATCGACGTGATACTTCTCGCACATGGCCAGCGTGTTTTCCATACGACCGTCGTTGGGCGTCATGACCGAGCAGTTGATGTCCAAATAGCGGTCGGCGATGGCGCGCAGAATGTCGGGAGCCTCCGGGTCGATCATCATGGCCGCCGTGCGCTCGCCCGAGCAGTCATCCATGCACACGACCACACCGCCGTTGGACTCGATGGTGCGACCGATCTTGTTGATCACGCCGCCCACCGGGCAGCCGGTGATCAGAATGCGCTTGGCATCCGCCGCGACCGGGCGCTCGCCTGCATCGTAGGCCTCGCGCAGCTTGGCGACCTTTTGCTCCAGCTGCTGCGTATAGGCCTCGATATCAAAGCTGAATGTACCGGCAAACATGGTGCTCATCAGGTCGACGCCGCTCATGGCCGCCGGCTGGTTGGCCTGCAGCGCAAACATCTCGAGCTGGGCCGCACGCAAGCGGTTGCGACGACGGACGGCAGCGCGCAGGTCATCGTCGGTAATCGTGATGCCGTAGAAACCCTCGAGCTCCTCCTTGAGCAGGCGGCACTCCTCGTACCAGCCTTCACGCTCGTAGGCACGATCGCGGCTCTGCGGAAGATGCAGAATGTGCGTGCGCTTGAGCTCGTTTAGTAGCTCGTACATCTTCTTTTTGCCGTCGCAGGTGGTCTCGCCGATGATCATGTCGCTAAAGTACGTAAACGGGCACTTTTGCGAGTAGGCAAAGCCGTAGGTCGACTTGATGAGCGGACACAGATTTGCCGGCAGCACCTTCTCGGCCTCGGGAATCACTTCATCGGACGTACCGCACAGAGCCACGCTCGCAGCCCCCGCGGCATCGATAATCTCGAGCGGCGTATAGCTGCACAAAAAGCCGACCAGGCGATTACCCGCCTGCTTATAATCCTTGACGCGGATAAACGATGCCTTGCGTTGCTCGTTGAACTCCTCAAAAGTGCGCGGCAGCGGCTGTTCCTCGATATCGGCCATAGTAGTTCCCCTCTCTTGCACCGATATACCGATAATTAAACAACAAACCCACGCCATACCCAAAAGGAAGCATCCTCTAGGGAATAGCGTCGATAAGCTCCTGCGTATACGGATCGCTCGGGTGCGCGATCACGTCCTCGGCCGCGCCTTCCTCGACAAGACGACCGTGGTAGAGCACGCCAATCCGGTCGGACATATGCCGAACCACACGCATATCATGCGTGATAAACAGCAGCGCCACGCCCGTCGTGCGTTGCAGGTCGCGAAGCAAGTTGAGCACTTGGGCCTGAACGGACACGTCAAGCGCCGAGACCGGCTCGTCGCATACCACAAGGCGCGGCTCGCAAATAAGCGCCCGTGCCAGATTGAGTCGCTGACGCTGTCCCCCCGAAAGGTCATGCGGATAGCGGTCATAATGCTCTGCCAGAAGACCAACCGAGGCCAGGGCCGAGAGCGCGCGCCCATGGCGCTCATCCGCATCGCGCACGCCGGCGATAATCAGCGGCTCCTCCAAAATGCGGCCGACACGGTTGCGCGGGTCAAAAGCCGTAGAGCTATCCTGGAATACCAGCTGGATCTCGCGGCGGAACGGCTTGCGTTCGCGCTCCGACATCGTGGCGAGGTCGTGCCCGCGATAGACAATCGAGCCGGAATCCGCACGCTCGAGACCACAGATGAGGCGTCCAGTCGTCGACTTGCCCGATCCGGATTCGCCAACTAGGCCATAGACCTCGCCCGGCGCGATCTCAAACGACAGATCGTCCACAGCGGTAAAGGCCTGACGCTTAAAACCTGAGCCCGGCATGGGATACGTTTTAGTCAGATGTGAGACCCTAAGCAGGGCTTCGCTATCAACAGCCATGGCACTCCCCTTTCTCGACAAGCCAGCATTTAGACCGGTCGCACGCATTCACGGCAAATAGCGGAGGCTCCTGCGCACGGCAACGCTCGTCCGCCCGGGCGCAACGAGGCGCAAAGCGGCATCCACAGGGTATTGCCGTAAGCGGCGGCACAGTGCCCGGAATATCCGCCAACGTGTCAACTCGCTCGCCTTCGAGCGGCGGAATGCTCGCGATGAGCCCCTGGGCATACGGGTGGCTCGGGCGCTCCATAAGGCCGCAGGCGTCGATCTCTTCTACGATTTGGCCCAGATACATGACGTGCACGCGCGAGCAGATGCTCGTGACGACACCCAAATCATGGCTGATAAAAAGCACCGCCATGTTCTCGGTGTGGTTGAGGTCGCGCAGTAGGTCGAGGATCTGCTTTTGGGTGGTGGTGTCGAGTGCCGTGGTGGGCTCGTCGGCGATAAGCAGGCGCGGGTGCCCGGCGAGCGCCATGGCGATCATCACGCGCTGGCGCATGCCGCCGCTAAAATCGCCCGGATACATGTCGAAGCGAGCCGCGGCATCTCGAATTCCCACACGCTCCAACAGCGATAGAGCCTCGTTGCGGGCTTCGCGTCGGCTCACCTTACGGTGGGCCCGCACTGCCTCGATAACCTGCGCACCCACCGTCATGACGGGGTTGAGCGAGCTCAAAGGGTCCTGGAAAATCATGGCGATGTCGCAGCCGCGCACCTCGCGCATACGCTTGAGCGGGCGCGCGAGCAGGTCCTCGCCATCAAACACAATCTGGCCCTCATAGGCCATCTTCTGCTCATGCTCCAAAAGGCGCATGACACTCTGGGCAAACACCGACTTACCGCAGCCGGACTCGCCGACAACACCAACGATCTCGCCGGCATCGATATGTAGGTTGAGTTTGTTGACGGCTTCCAGCGCGTTGCCATCGCGGCCCACAAACGAGATGCAGAGGTCGCGCACGTCCAAAAGATGCTGAGCCATGGGCTAGTCCTCCTTGGTCTTGGGGTCGAGGGCGTCGCGCAGGCCGTCGCCGGCAAGGTTCAGCGAAAGCACGCTCGCGATGATGGCTGCTGCCGGGAAGAAAATCATCCACCAGGCTTTGCGCATCACGTTCTTGCCCGCCTGCAGGATGTTTCCCCAGCTGGCGTCGGGCGCCTTGATACCCAGGCCCAGAAACGAGAGGGCGGCCTCCGAGAGCACGGCCTCGGCAAAGACGAAGGTCGCCTGCACCAGGAAGGGTGCCATAACGTTGGGCACGATATGCAGCCACACGATGCGCGCGGTCGAGGCGCCCTGCACGCGCAGGGCCTCCACAAAGGGCTCCTCCTTGACCACCATCGCACGCGAGCGCACGATGCGCGCCATGCTGGGCGTATAGACGATGGAGAGCGCGATGATGACGTTCCAGACCGAGGCACCCATCATGGCCATGAGTGCGATAGCCAAAAGCACACCCGGAATGGACATAAGGCCGTCGCAGATGCGCATGAGAATATGATCGAGCCTCTCGTTGTAGCATGCATAGGCGCCGATCACCAAGCCGAGCGCACTCGTCGCGAGCGTGACGGCAATGCCAACGCCAAGCGACACGCGCGCGCCCACGATGACGCGGGCAAGCAGGTCGCGGCCAAAGTCATCGCAGCCAAAGGGATGCGCGGGCGAAGGTGCCGAAAGTCGCAACGCCATCTCCTGCGCATTGGGATTAACCGTCCACACCAGCGGACCGACGAGCGCGATCAGCGCAATCGCCAGGAAAATGCAGCCACCGACCACAAACCCCTTGTTGGCAAGAGCCTTCTTAAAGTTTGCCATCATGCATCGCCCCATTTGCGAGCGCGCGGGTCAAAAGCGCCGTAGGCAAGGTCGACGGCCAGATTGATCACCGAATTCAACAAGGCGATGACCAGCAGCACGCCCTGAATCACCGGATAGTCGCGACGCTCGATAGAGCTCGTGACCAGCTGGCCCAAACCGGGGATGTTAAAAATGGCCTCAGTCACCACGGCGCCCGTAATCAGGGCGCCAAAAGAATAGCCGATCGAGGTGAGAATCGGCAGCGCTGCGTTGCGCAGGGCATGGGCCAGCACCACGCGAACCTCGGAGACGCCCTTGGCACGTGCCGTCTTGACGCAGTCAAGCTGCATGGCCTCGATAACGCTCGAACGGGTCATGCGCATGAGCAGGGCCGCCTGCACGCATCCAAGCGATATGGCCGGCAACGCAAGATAGCGTAAATGGCTGAACCAGCCCTTCGATAGCGGCGCATAGCCGGCCACCGGGAACACACGCAACGTGACGGCAAACAGCCACATAAGCATGAGCGCCATCAAAAAGCCGGGTATCGCCACGCCCAAAAGAGCAACGACACGCAAGACCGCGTCGGTGCGCGACCCATGTTTGAGGGCAGCGACGACGCCGCAGGGCAGTGCAATCAACAGCGCGATGAGCTGTGCCAGAAGCGCGAGCGATAGCGTGGGGCCAAAGTGCTCGGCGATCGCCTGCGTGACGGGCTGGCGCATAAAATACGAATCGCCCAGGTCGCCGGTAAGCACGCCGCCCATCCACTCAACGTAGCGCTGCGGCAGCGGCTCGTTGAGTCCCAGGCTATCGTTGACGCGCTCGATCTGGTCGGCCGAAGCCTCCATGCCGAGCATCGAAGAGGCCGGGTCACCCGGTGTAAGATAGATAATCAAAAACACGACGACCGAGATGATGAGCATCACCGGAACCATCGCGCCTATACGTTTGAGCGTGTACTTCAACATGCGAGGCGTCTGTTTCCCCTCTGAACGTGGACAGGGCGTGGCGGCCACAGGGGACCAGACTCCTCCAGCCGCCACGCCATCTATTGCATTACTCCGGACGCTTGGCGTTCCAGATGATGGCGCCGTCGAGTACCTCGACGTCCTCGACGTCTGCCTGGGTGCCCGTGATGGAAGCGTAGTGGCAAAGCGGCTCGATGACGGCGATCTCATAGAGGCGCTCTTGAGCCTCGGCCCACTTCTTGGCCGCGGCGTCGGTGTCCTTGGCGGTGCGGGTCTCGGCCACGAGCTTGAGCGCCTTCTCGTCGGACAGGCCATAGAAGGCCTTGGAGACCGAGAGGGACTGGGCCGGGATGGGCTTGTAGTTGGTGGAAGCCACAAAGAGGTCCCACTGCTCGGGCTTGCCGGAGCGGATGTCCATAAAGGTCGCGAACTCGTAGCTGTCGACCTCGGCGGTAAAGCCGGCCTTCTCGAGCTGCTCCTGCAGCGCGACGGTGGCGTTGTACATATCCTTGTAGTCGGGGGTGGTCAGCAGCTTGACCGTCTCACCGGCATAGGAGGTCTTGGCCAGGGCCTTCTTGGCGGCCTTGGCGTCGGCCTGGTTGAAGTACTTCTTGCCCGCGTCGGTCGCCCACTGAGTGTTCTCGGGGTTGCCAAGGTTGGGATCGATGTTGAAGAGCTCCTTCTCGCCATAGGCGGCAAGAGCGGCCGCCTCGCAGTCGATAGCCATGAGGGCGCACTTGCGGATCTCCTCGTCGGCGAAGACGCCCTCGTTCATGTTGAGGAAGGCGGTCAGAACGCCGGCGTTATGGGTGTAGAGCTTGACGTCGTCGTTGCCGTCGAAGTCGTGGTAGTTCTCGGTGGGGATCTCGCCAGCGACATCGTACTCGCCGGTCTCAAACCCGCTCACGCGCGTGGAGGCCTCGGTCACGAACTGATAGTAGATGTCCTTGGTGGGCGCGGAGACCTTGCCGGTGTAGCCCGAAGCCTTGCCGTGGGCGGCGACATAGTCCTCGTAGCGGGTGAGATGGATGTACTGGTCCTGCTTCCACTCCACAAGCTTGTAGGCACCGGTACCCACATACTCGGTCACGCCGGTATCGCCCGCGGCCTCGATGACCTCGGAGGGGAAGATTCCCGGATACTGGGAGTGGTTGCCCAGGATGATCAGAAAGTCGATGGCGGGCTCGGTCAGCGTGCAGGTGACCTCGTGGTCGCCCGAGGCGGCGAAGGTGGCGCCGGGCAGCAGGCTCGCGGCGCGGTCGTTGACGGTGAGCCAGCGGTTCATCGAAGCCACGACGTCCTCGGAGCCAAGCTCCTTGCCGTTGTGGAAGGTGACGCCCTCGCGCAGCTTGATGGTGTAGGTCAGGCCGTCGTCGGAGACCTCATAGCCCTTGGCCAGCACGGGCTGGGGCTCGTAGTCGCTATCGAGGCCAAAGAGCGGCTCGACGACGTTGCAGATGACGTCCACGGTCACAAGCGACGACGTGGTGTGCGGATCGAGACCGTCCGGGCTCGCCGGGAGCGCGATCTGCAGCTCGTCGCGATACTCCACATCCTGGCCGGAGGCAGCGGCGCTACCGCTCTCGGCGCCCGAACCGCCGCAGCCGGTGAGGCCGAGGCCCGCCATGACGCACAGGGCAGCGGAGCCGGTCAGAAAACCGCGACGGGAAACGCCCGCCTTGAAAAGGTCGTTGTTCATTGAGTTCCTTTCGTGTCTGAACAAACGGATAGAATCTGCCGGGACGGCGGAAATCCCCGCCCCGGCAGCCATGCGAAGCCGGTCGGCGCCCTGCGGTGCATCCGGACACTGACCGGCATGGCAACAGAGAAATCCCTATCGCGTGGATAGGAACACCCGGCGGCACAGCTTGGCGCGGGTGCGGCTAAATCGTCTCGAGGAAGGCCTCGATGCGGGTCCGGAGCTGACCGGCATCCTCGCCGGCGTAGTCGGTCGTGATGTGCATAAACGGAATGCCTGCCTCCTCGGCGGCCTTCTCCACGGCGAAGGACTCCATCTCGTAGAGCGTGCAGAACTGCAGGGCCACGTCGACGATACCGTCGGCATGCAGGTCGTGCGCCATCTGGACGATGTCCTTCATACGCTGGTCGTTGGGCGTAAAGACGGCGCAGTTGATCTTAAAGTAGCGCTCGGCGATGGCATCGAGCATCTCGTCGACCGTCTCACCGGACTCGTCGACCAGATCCTTGTAGTAGCGCGAACCCGTGCAGGACTCCTCGCCCACCACGACGCCGCCGGCCTTCTCGATGAGGTTGAACAGCTTCCAGTTGGGCACGGCCATGGGCGCGCCGGTGTACAGGATGCGCTTGGTCCCCTTGGGCGCCACGCCCTCGCCGGCCTCGACACGCTGCTCGCACTCAGCCGCCATATCGTTAATGGCTCCGGTCAGACGCGGCGTGTCGTCCATAAAGGCGGCCTGGACGGTCAGCAGGCTGTCGAGACCGCTGATGGGCGCAGGGTCGGCAGCGCGCGTGGCAGCGAGGCGCTGCAGGGCGCGACGCTTCTCATTGACGGCGTGGATGGCGGCCTTCAGGCGCTCAGGCGTAATCGTGACGCCGCACTCTTCCTCGATCTTGGCGGCGAGTTTCTTGACCTCGGCCTTCCAGGTCACGAGCGTCGACTCGTCGTGTACGTTGGGAATATCCATGACGTACATGTTCTTTTGCGTGGCAAAGAACTCATAAGCTTTCTTCTTACCGTCGCAGGTGTTCTCGCGTACCACCAAGTCACTCGACTCAATGTAGGGGCAGACCTCGCCCAGCTTAAAGCCGGCAAAGCTCTTGATGAGCGGACAAGTGTTACGCGGCAGGTGCTCCTCGACCTTATCGGTTGCCCAATCGGCACCCGAGCACAGACCCACGGGGATACCGTCGCAGGCGAGCACAATCTCCTCGGGCACGTAGACGCAGAACGAGCCCACGACCTTGGTAGCCTCGCCGGCCTCCTTCTTGTCGAGCATCTCCTTAATGCGGCCGCTGTGGATGTTGCTGGCGACAAAATCCAGGTAGGACGTGGACTTGGGGCGATTGTTCTGCGTCAGGAACATATCGCCGTACATCTGGCCCACGGCGCCCAGCAGCATGTCGTGGTCGGCAAGATTCATGCCGAGGCTCTCCCACATCGGATGGAAATCGAATTCTTCAGCCATGACGGTTCCCCTCTCGAACCAAAAACGGATAACAGCGGTATCGATGCACGACGGACGGCGATTGCCCGGCCGTGCTCAAACCCGGAATTTTAGGGAACCTGCTTTGCAGTCGACTATTTAGTTGTGCGTCGTCTCGCCCGGAGCCGTGAACATACCTGCTCATATGCGACTCCGAGCCATATACAGGGCGCGCGCGGCAACGCGGCGAATATATGTCGTCTGCGGCATGTGCGCACCCTCCTTAACCAGTTGATGTCAACTATATCAACGGTCATCGACCATGCGAACACCGTTGACATTCGTACGACAGCGTCGTGTGCCGTCGTTTAATAAATAATTATCTTGATTGATAAGAGTTTGTCATTCCTCATTCGGCGAACGGCAAAAACAAAGCCGCCGAGGCTTATATGCCCCGACGGCATTACCCGGCGCTATCGACAAACCAAATGGATCCTGCTGGCATCAAAATGCATGCGAAGCGTCTCGCCTGCTTGCGGCAGCTCGTCAACAGGCATGCCCACTTTGTTGACCTTCCACTGCAGGCGCGTCGGCGCATCGGCACGCAGCACATCCAACAGCACCAGGCGCTCAAAGCGCGAATCGCTCACTCGGGCCACGTGCAAATCATAGCTGTTGCGACCCCGCTCCGCGCGATTGTCAACATGGAAGTAGCTTGCGCGAATGCCCAGGTACGCCACGTCGTCGGGCACCTCACGACCCACGTTAAAGGTCATGCCCCAATCGAGGGCCTCAACTTCTTCGTCGCCGATCTTGCGCGCCCGGCTTGTGTTCTTGCAGCCCGTCAGGCGCAGTGCCGCCAGCGTCTGCGGACGGCGGACCACGTCCTCGACAGAGCCGATCTCCTCAACATGCCCGTCGTGCATCACGCAGATGCGCTGGCACAGGCGGCACGCCTCGTCGATGTCGTGGCTCACGTAGAGCACGGTGCGGTTACAGACGTCGAACAGGTCGAGCATGTTCTGCTCGAGGGCGCTCTTAAGATAGGAATCGAGCGCGCTCATGGGCTCGTCGAACATAAAGATGCCCGGATGCGCCGCCACCATACGGGCAAGCGCCACGCGTTGCTGCTGCCCGCCCGAAAGGCGCGCGGGGTAGCGGTCGGCAAAATCGGCTAGACCGAAAATGCTCAGATAGCGCTCGGCGAGCTTTTTGCGTGCGGCGGCGTCGCCCGCATCCTTTACACCGGCGCATACGTTATCGGCCACCGTCATGTTAGGAAACAGCTGATAGTTTTGGAACAGCAGGGCGCATTTGCGCGCCTGTGGCGACAGGTTGATGCCCGCCGCCGAGTCAAAAAAGGTCACGCCGTTGACGACGATCTTGCCCTCGTCGGGCGTCTCCACACCGGCAATGCAGCGAAGTGTGCAGCTCTTGCCGCAACCCGAGGCACCGAGCAACGCCACGCGCTCCTCGCCGGCCTCAAGCTGCATGTCGAGCATAAACCCGGGATAGTGCTTTTTTATATCCAGAACGAGCGACATGGCCTATCGACCTCCCTTTGCGACCGTGTCATCGCGCATAAGCTCGGCCAACGCCTCGCGATCGATGCGCAGCGCATCGCCGCCGACTGGGTCGAGCGAATCGCCCTGTCCGGCGAGATCTTTGGCCTGCTTGCGCTCCGCGCGGGAAAGGCCCCGCTCGCGATACTTTTGCGAGTGCGCCGTGTACATGTTGATAAACAGGATGACCAAGAAGCTAAAGGCGATCACGACGACAACCCAAAAGAGAGCCACCGACGTGTTGCCGCCCATCCACTCAAAGTAGATGGCGATGGGGATGGTCTGGGTAATGCCGGCATAGTTGCCCGCAAAGAACAGGGTGCAGCCAAACTCGCCCATGGCACGCGCGAAGGCGAGCACCGTGCCGGCGGCGATGGAGGGCCAGCCGAGCGGCATCATGAGCTTGGCAAAGATGCGACGTTCGGACCATCCCAAGGTTCGCGCGGCGTCGAGCATCTGCGTGTCGAGGCTCTCGAAGGCTCCGAGCGCCGTACGGTAGACCAGGGGAAACGACACCACCACGGCAGATATCACCGCCGCGGGCCACGTAAAGACGATCGAGACGCCGTGCGCGATGAGCCACTGGCCCACCCCGGTCGAGCGGCCAAACAGCATGAGGAACAGAAAGCCGCAAACCGTTGGCGGCAGCACCATAGGAATCGTAAAGACCGAATCGAGCAGGCCCTTGATGCGACTCGAGGTACCCATGGTCTTCCACGCGGCGAACAGGCCCAGCGCAAAGGAAATCAGCAGGGCAAGACCGCTCGTTTTAATGGACACCCAAAACGGGCGATAGTCGATGTCGCCCAAAAAGGAAGCCAGGGAGGTCAAGGGCCTCTGCTCATCCCGCAGCACGACAGACGACGCTTCTACCATTTGAGCGCTATCAAGCCAACGCGCACCGCCCTTGGCATCACCCGAGGCTGATGCAATCACCACATAGCGGTCCCCATCCGCACCGCGCTCGTCAAAGCCATAGGTATACCCACCGGCATCAAACGTTGTTTCCGCCGTGACATACCAAGGAAGATCCACGTCCCCCAGCTGCGCACCTCCCATGCAGTTTGCGCTGTCGAGCTTGCAGACGAGGGCCTTGAGACCCGATACGCACTCGTTGTCCTGCAGATCCAATCCATACTTCTCGACCGCCTTGGGCGATATCCACACCACAACGCGATCGACAGCAGGCGCCACTACAAGGTCCACGTCCTCGTCAACGGGAAACCGGTAGCCCTCAGGCTGGCCCTCCATGGCACGAGCGGTCCCCTTGGCCAACCGCTCAAAACCCTCGATGCCATAGGAAAGCCCATGAGCGGTCGCAGCAACCTGGGCCCCGTCCTCAGCGTCTCCAGCAAACGCAAATCCTGGCACCCAGCAAAGCGCGAAGGTCAAAGCACAGGCGACAAGCATGCGGAATCTATTAAGCACGAAAAGCTCCAAGAGAATACAAGGACGGAGTGAAACACAAAACGATGGAATTATCGCGCCAAGCCGCACTACTCGGAAAGCTCAAAGCCGTACTTAGCCCAAATCTTCTGAGCTTTCTTGTTGGTCAGACAGAAGTCGATGAACGCCTTGGCTTCGTCGGCGTGCTCGGAGCTCTCGGCAACGGCACCCGGGTACACGATGGGCTTGTGCGAATCCTCGGGACACA
>CATZIG010000005.1 GCA_958419975.1 uncultured Collinsella sp. | reverse complement strand
ACGAGGACTTTGACGCGTACTGGGATGCCGCGGGCGACCTGGGGCTGGGTGCGGGCGATGGTGCCGGCCGCGGCGCGCTCGCGGTGCCGACGCCACGCGACCGCCACGAGGCTTTCGTGATCCCCAGCGACATCTGCTTTGCCGCGCGTGCGTGCGATCCGCGTCGCCTGGGCATTGACGTGACAGGCGCTTGGGCCGTGGCTGCCAACGCGCTCTCCTACGATTACCTGTGGAACGAGATTCGCGTGAAGGGCGGTGCGTACGGCTGCGGATTCCGCGCAGCCGGCGAGCGCCAGACGGCGTTCTACACCTACCGCGACCCGGCGATCGATCCTTCGATTGAACGCATGGCACGCGCAGGCGAATGGCTCGGCAGCTTTGAGCCCGACGAGGCCGCCTTTGAGGGCTTTATCGTGAGCTGCGTGAGCGGCATGGACGCGCCGGTGAAGCCGTACGCACTCACCAAGCGCCGCAACACGACCTACCTGGCCGGGCTCGATCCGCATGCGCGCGAGGAGCGTCGCGCCCAGATGCTCGCCGCCACGCCCGGTGAGCTGCGCTTGCTCGGCGCCGACGTGACGCGCATCGCAGCCGTCTCACCCACCTGTGTCTTTGGCGGCCGAGACGTCATCGCCAAGAGCAACGCCGGCTTTAACGTCATCGACCTACTCGGCTAACCACATAGGTAGATTTTTGGGACATGCCCGGAAATCTACCTTTTTCTGCGGCTTGGGCGAGGCGGCGCAGCCCACCGCGGCGGTTTGTCTCGATCTGTAACATCTAGACGGCAATATCGGCTCCAGATGTTACAGGTCGAGACGTTCCCGAACGGCACCAGCTCTTTGTCTCAATCTGTAACAACTAGGTCCAATTTTGCCGAGTTACTGTTACAGATCGAGACAAACCGCCGTGAACATCCACTCTTCGTCAAAACCACCACGAAGGTGTCCACGAACTGCCCCCTTTGCAATGGCTTATGTGGTGGTTTGGGTGTTTGCCCAGATAAAACCTGCCAAAATAAACCTGTCCCTTTTTGGTTGGTTTGCTAGAGGAGGTTGGGATGGACAAGGCTGAGTTGCGGCGGACGGTGATTGCTCGGCGCGATGCGATTGATTTGGATGTTCGGGCGGCGAAGTCCGCCGTTATCTGTGCGCGGCTTGTTGAGCTATTGGATCGCTTGGATGCCGCGGCGCCGCACACCGTTGCCATCTATGCCGCGATGGGTTCCGAGGTCGACCCTGCCGCGTTTGCCGCTGCGGCCGCCAAACGCGGCTGGCGCGTGGCCTATCCGTGCATGCTCTCGGCAATCGATGCCACAGCTTGTGGCCAGCGCATGTGCATGCGGGCAGTTGCCGCCGGCGATGCGTCCGCGGCGCCGTTTATCGCCCACCCCACGCGGGCCTTTGCGGCCACAGACATCGACAGCAGCCGCTTCCCTATCGTGCCTGCTGAGGCTCTCGGCATGATCGTCGTGCCGCTCGTAGCATTCGACCGCGCTGGCGCGCGCCTGGGCTACGGCGGCGGCTGCTACGACCGCTACCTGACCATGCTCTCGCCCGCATGCCAAATCATCGGCATCGCCTTTGACGAGCAACGCGTCGACGGCGTTCCCACCGATGCCCACGACCTGCCGCTACCCCACATCATCAGCGCCTAACGGCTGGCGCACCTCCCGACGGTCTAGTGCTCCTCGCCGGCGCGGGCTAGGTCGTAGGGCGTGGTCTGGTAGACGTAGTAGTTGAGCCAGTTGGTGTAGAACAGCTGAGCCTGGCTGCGCCAGACGTTGCGCGGCTCGGCGGTGGGGTCGTCGTTCGGGAAGTAATGCGCCGGCACCTGAGGGTTGAGCCCGCGCTTCACGTCGCGCTCGTACTCCAAACGCAGCGTGTCGGTATCGTACTCGGGATGGCCAAAGACAAAGAAGCGGCGGCTGTCGGTCGACTTGACGATATACAGGCCCACCTCGTCGGACACGGCCACGACCTCAAGCTGCGGCTCGGCCTCCACGTCCTCGCGGCGCACATCGGTGTTGCGCGAGTGCACGGCATAGAAACGGTCGTCGAAGCCGCGGACCAGCGGGCTTTGCGGCTTCACCAGATAATGCTCGAACACGCCGCTCGCCTTTGCCGGCAGATCGTACTTCTGGATACCGTAATGATGGTAGAGCCCCGCCTGCGCGCCCCAACAAATATGCAGCGTAGAGTGCACATGCGTGGTGGACCAATCCATGATCTGGCAGAGCTCGGGCCAGTAGTCGACCTCCTCGAACGGCATCTGCTCCACCGGCGCGCCCGTGATGATCAGGCCGTCGTAGTGGATGTCGCGGATGTCGTCGAACGTGCGGTAGAACGTCTCCAGATGGCCGGCGCTCACGTGCGTGGCCTCGTGCGTCTTGGTGCGCAGCAGGTCCACCTCCACCTGCAGCGGCGTGTTGGAGAGCTTGCGCATGATCTGCGTCTCGGTGGCGATCTTGGTGGGCATGAGGTTGAGGATGAGCACGCGCAGCGGACGGATGTCCTGATGCAGTGCGCGGTACTCGGTCATGACAAAGATGTTCTCGCTCTCGAGCTGCGCGGCGGCAGGGAGGGCGTCGGGAATGCGAATGGGCATGGATGCTCCTTACGAGTCAGTTGCAGCTATGGTACAACGACCGGCCCCATCCGCGCGAGCGCATCGCCCAGCGATGCCGTCAGCGGCCCAAATCACTCCAAAAGTAGAGATTAAGGCATGTCCAAAAATCTACGGCGCTTTAGCCTGGCAAAGTGGCGGCAGGAAGCTACAATGGTTCGACGCGAAAAACTCGGCCGAAAGGATACATATATGTACCAGACGCGTAAGATCGGTGTGGTCGGCCAGGGCCACGTAGGAGCACATGTCGCCAACAGCCTGCTCATGCAGGGCATTGCCGATGAGCTGTACCTGTGCGATATCAACGAGGCCAAGGTGACGTCCGAGGTCCAGGACCTGCGCGACTCCCTTTCGTTTGTCCCGTACAATACCAAAATCGTCAACTGCTACGACCACTACGAGGAGCTGGCCTGCTGCGACGTCATCGTCAACGCCGCCGGCAAGGTCGCGCTGGCCGCCGGCAACCGCGACGGCGAGCTGTTCTTTACCACCGATGCCGCCCGCACCTTTGCCAAGCGCATCGTCGACGCCGGCTTTGACGGCATCTTCGTGAGCATCTCCAACCCCTGCGACGTCGTGTGCACCGAGTTGTGGCACCTGACCGGCTACGATCCCAAGAAGATCATCGGCTCGGGCTGCGGCCTGGACTCCGCCCGCCTGCGCACCGAGATCTCCAAGAAGGTCGGCGTGAGCCCCAAGTCCATCGACGCCTATATGATCGGCGAGCACGGCTTTAGCCAGCTTGCAGCCTTTAAGGCCGCGACCATCGCCGGCAAGAGCCTTAACGAGCTTCAGGCCGAGAACCCCGACAAGTACGCCTTCGACCACATGGAGGTCGAGGAGCTTGCACGCAAGGGCGGCTATGTGACCTACCAGGGCAAGCAGTGCACCGAGTACGCCGTCGCTAACTCCGCCGCGCGCGTCTGCGCCGCTGTGCTTCACAACGAGCACGCCGTGCTTTCCGCCTCCACGCTTATGACCGGCCAGTATGGCGAGGAGGGCATCTTTACTTCCCTGCCGTGTGTGATCGGTGCCGAGGGCGTCGAGGAGGTCTACACGCTCGACCTTTCCGAGTATGAGCTCGAGGGCTTCCACAAGAGCTGCCAGCACATTCGCGACAACATCGCCCAGCTCGACTGGTGGGACGCCGAGGCATACGACGCGAAGTAGGCCGCCGGCTGCCGCAACCTTGCGAATCTAAGCGCGATACTAAGCGGGCCGCGCCGGAAATCCCCGGCGCGGCCCGCTTTTTTTGCTCATGCAACACCCTCGCACATTTAGGTCTAATACTTTCCCCGAGAAGTGAACGAGCAAAATCGAGCCCCCGGAGCATCGACACTTTATGGGAGCCATTTCCTGCAGTTTCATTGAGATTTTCCTGCGGTTTTGGCGCCAAAAAGTGTCGATGCTTCGAGGGTCCAAAATAGGTCGTTCACTTCTCGGGAAAAGTATTTGACTTCGTTTTTCGACAAACAAAACCGGTCATCGCAACGCAAACGGGGCCTGCGCTTAGCGCAGGCCCCGACGTGAGAAGTTGTTACCCCGGTAACTTAATACCGCTCGATTAGTACTGCTCGATGCCCATGTAGCGACGAACCTCGGGGCTGTGGTCAAACACCTTGCCGCGGGCGGCGCGCAGCTCGCAGCTCATGTTGTAGAAGAAGATCGGCTCCAGGAACGAACGCACGCTGGCGGGCACCTCGCCCACACCGTACTCGAGCGCATCGAGCACCATGACCGTATCGGTGTGCGTGTTGAGGAACGCGAGCGCACGCTCCTCCATGGGGCGGCACTCGCCCGATCCGAGCTGCACAAAGTAGAACACGCCGGGCTCGGTGGCTTCGAACGGGCCGTGGAAGTACTCGCCGGAGTGGATGTAGCAGCAGTGCTGCCACTGCATCTCCATGAGCGAGCAGATGGCCATGGCGTAGGTCTGGCTAAAGTTGGGGCCGGAACCCAGGATATAGAAGAACTTATGCTGCTGGCAGAGCTCGGCAAAACGGGCGCCCAGCTCGGCGTTGACCTTCTCGCGGGCAGCGGGCAGCAGCGCATCCATCTGCTTAAGGCCGGCGTACATGTCGGCAAGCGCCTCGTAACCCTCCTGTTGGTCGAGCAGTTCGGCGGCGATCAGAGCGCCGATACCCTGCGGTACCTCGGCCTGTGGCACGCCCTCGCCCCACGGATAGACCCAGGTGGTCCACTTGCCGTTATCGATCTTGGAGCCTTCGCAGTCGGTCATGGCCACGACCTCGGCGCCGGCAGCCAGCGCCATCTCGCAGCCGTCGACGACCTCCTGCGTATTGCCGCTATGGCTGCAGGCGATGACGAGCGACTTCTCGCCAAGGCTCTTGGGGGCCATCAGGCAAAACTCGCGCGCCGTGTAGACCGTCGAGGTAAACTTGGTTGCCTCGCGCTTGAGCAGCTCGTTGGCCGGCATCAGGTCGATCATCGAACCGCCGCAGGCGATCCAAAAGACGTTCTCAATCTTGCCCTTGCGCTCGATAATTTCCTGAATCAGATCGCGTGCGTTCATGGTGATGCTCCTCCTTGTGTGGCGCTTTTGAACGACGTCAGCTCGTACCTGCGGTCGTTCTATGTTGTCCTATTTATAGCACGCATGACGACGCCCGTGAAGCCATTTCACCAAACTTGTTCTATATTGTTCTATCTGTGGACGTTAGATGTCGAACACGTAGCGCGAGCCCACGATCTTTTGACGTCCGAGCAGCAGGGGCCGCCCGTCCGCATCGGTAAAGTATGCCTCCATATAGAAGAGCGGCTCGCCGACCGGCACCTCCAGCAGCGAGGCCGCCTGGGCATCGGCAAGCGCAATCTCCACAGTACAGGGGTCGGACTTGAGCGGCGCGCGGCCCGAATGCTCGGCAACGAGCGCAAAGATGGAATTGTCCGTGAGGTCCTTGTCGGCAAGCGTCTGCAGATAGGGATGGTCGGCCAGCACAAAGGCGTTGTTCTCGAGCATGACGGGCACGCCGTCTGCCGTGCGCACGCGCTCGACAACGATGAGCTCGCAGCCGGGCTCCACCCCAAAAAACGCCGCGTCCTCGCGCGTCGCCGCAACCACCGTGCGCGACACCAGGCGTGCTCCGGCCACCATGTCGTTGGCAGCGCAACCTTCGGAAAAGCTCTGGACGTCACCCTTCTGGACAATCTTGCGCTTGAGCTTGGGCGCGCACACAAACGTGCCCCTCCCCTGCTGGCGGCTGAGATACCCCGCGCGCGACAGTTCCTCGATAGCGCGGCGCACGGTGATGCGTCCCACGCCGTAGTACTTCGCGAGCTCCATCTCGGAAGGAATGCGCGAGCCGGATGCGTACACGCCACGCGCGATCTCGCCCTTTAGGTCATCCATAACCTGCTGGTACAGCGGCACGGCGGACACCTCAGTGCGCTCGGTTTTATCGTCGGATGCCATCGTTATGCTCCATTCCGTGCATGTTCGGACTCAAACTCTTCAATCGCCGCCATAAACTGCTCGCCAAAGGCGTCGGCCTTTTTCTCGCCGATGCCGTTGACCTGGATAAGCTCGTCGCGCGTCTGTGGGCGTAGGCGGCACAGGCCGCGCAGGGCCTTGTCGGAAAAGACCATGTACGGCGCCATCTCCAGCTCCGTCGAGATCTCCTTGCGGAGGGCACGCAGGCGCTCGAACAGCTCGGCATCGTCGCCAACACGCGGGCGCTGATCCAGCTCGGCCTCCTCGCGCAGCAGATCGACGGCGCGGCGGGCGCGGGCCGAGGCCTTGCGCTTGGACGCACGACGCTTAACGGTAAAGGCGAACGCCTCATCCTCGACCTCGACGGCACGCGGACCCAGCCCCACGACCGGGTACTGCCCCTGCGAGGTGGCCAGATAACCGCGGCCGCACAGCTGGCCGATGATGTCCTTGATGCGCCCGACCGATTCGCTCGACAGCTCACCGTAGCCGCGGTCCTCGTCCAGATGCATCTGGCGAATGCGCTCGGTGTTGCCTCCGTGGAGCACATCGGCGATCAGCGACTTGCCAAAGCGCATGGGACGCGTGGCCACATAGCGCACAGCGGCGCGGGCCATATCGGTAACGTCCTCGACCTCGAACTGCGTGAGGCAGTTGCTACAGTTGCCGCAGCCCTCGGCGTCGTCTGCCGTGCCGCCCGCGGCGGCTGCCGCTTGCTCGGCCGCGGCCTCGTCGCCAAAGTAGCGCAGCATGTATTCGCGCAGACAGCCGGTGGTATTGCAGTAGCCCTCCATCTGGCTGAGCAGGCGATAACGGCTCTGGAGCGCCCACGCGCGCTGCTCGTCGTCGAGCGCCTCGTCGGCCGCATCGCCGCGGTCGATCAAAAAGCGGCGCATGCGAAAATCGTTGCCATTCCACAGCAGGTGACAGCTTGCCGGGTCGCCATCGCGACCGGCGCGGCCCGCCTCCTGGTAGTAGGCCTCGATGCTCTCGGGCACGTTGTTATGGATCACGTAGCGCACGTTAGGCTTGTCGATACCCATGCCAAAGGCGTTGGTGGCAACCATCACCTGGATATCGTCGTCGATAAAGGCGCGCTGGCTTTGACGACGGGCGTCGTTGCCCATGCCGGCATGGTAGCGGCCAACGCGAATGCCGCTGGGGCCCAGCGCCTCGGCAAGCTCGCCCGCCAGCGCATCGACCGTCTTGCGGGTCGAGCAATACACGATACCGCTCTCGCTCGAATGCGCGATCACATAGTCGCGCACCCAGGCAGTCTTGGCCTTGTCGCCCATCTCCTCGCAACCAAAGTAGAGATTCTTGCGATCGAAGCCCGTCACCACCGTCGCAGGGTTTTGCAGGCCGAGCATCTGCTGAATATCCGCACGCACGCGTTCGGTCGCCGTGGCGGTAAACGCCGCCACGATGGGGCGCTGCGGCAGGGAATCGATGAACTCACGAATCTGCAGATAGGCGGGGCGGAAATCCTGACCCCATTGGCTTACGCAGTGGGCCTCGTCAATGGCCACGAGCGGCACGCCAATGCCGGCGGAACCCGCAGCCTCCTGCGCAAAGGCCAAAAAACTCGGCTCGAGCAAGCGCTCGGGCGCCACGTACATAAGCTGGTAGCGGCCCTCGCGCGCCCGCTTGAGCACGGTGTTTTGCTGGGCCGGAGTAAGGCTGGAGTTGAGATAGCTGGGTCGCGCACCCGCCGCGAGCAACGCACGGGTCTGGTCCTCCATAAGCGACAGCAGCGGACTCACCACAAAGGTGATGCCGGGCAGCATGAGCGCGGGCACCTGGTAGCAAATGGACTTGCCGGCACCCGTGGGCATAACACCCAGCGCATCGCGACCGGCAAGGATCGCATCGACCATGCGGTCCTGTCCCGGGCGAAACGAGGTGTAGCCAAAATAGGCGCCGAGCGTGTCGAGCGCCATCTGCTGCATGCTATCGGTCATGGTTTCCTAACGTCCAAGTCATCTGCCGCCGATTATACGCCGCCACGCGGACCGGTGCCGCACGGCTGTCGGCCACGGGCAACGCAATCCAAAAGGAACGAGCGTGGGATTTTTGGACACTTTCCCAACGGCTAATCTCTTGACAAGCGCGCAAACGTCGCTGGTTGAGCATAAGTCAGCGAAAACGCCCCTAAACGAGCAAGGTGACGTGAAAGAGGAGGGAAGCGTACTTTGGGTACGCGACCGACGATTGAACGTCAGATTGCCGCTTAGGGGCGTTTGCAGCGTCGAGCCGTTACGCGGTTTGGTAAAACCGCGTAACTTACATGACCATAACGTAGCGCGATCCCACGTAGTACTGCTTACCCATCAAAACCGGCTCGTCATCGGGACCGGTAAAGCCGGCACGCAGGTTGAGCAGCGGATCGTGCGGAGCAATGCCCAGCTCGGCCGCCTGCTCGGCGTTAGCTCGAACGGCCTCGACCGTACGGTAGCCAACCGAGACAATCGGCGTTCCGCCAACACGCTCGACCTCGGCAAAAATCGACTTGTCCTCAAGATCGGCCGTCAACAGCTCACGGTAGGCGTCAAACGGCACAAAGATGTTCTCCTCAAAGATGGGCTCGCCGTCGGCCGTACGCACGCGCTTGATATGTAGCAGCAGCGCATCCTTCTGCAGGCCAAAGAACTCCATCTCGTTTTGGCGCGCCGGAACGATCTGGCGATCGATCACGTGCGCACCGGCCTTCATGCCGTTGCCGGCACACAGCGCGGTAAACGTCTGCAGCGTCGAGGCGTGAAACTGGCGGTTGATGTGCGGCGTGGAGACAAAGGTGCCGCGGCCCTGCTGCTTAACCAGGTAACCATCGGAGCACAGCTCCTCGACAGCGCGGCGCACCGTAATACGGCTCACCTCGTACTGCTCGGCTAGTTCAAGCTCGGACGGAATACGCTCCTTGGGTGCATAAACACCTTTCTCGATCGCATCCTTGATTTCGTCATAAATCTGCTGGTAAAGCGGTGCATTTTTGGGCGCAGGCATATCTGATCACTCTTATCAAAATAGCTAAATTTCTAATACGTATATAACGTCTAGTTTCATATTACCTCATATTGATAAAACGATACACCCTCCCTACCAAAAAGCGACAGCTTCATTTTGGTAGGTTTTATCTGGGCAAACGAGAGCCCTCGAAAGCAACGGGGCTTTCGGGGGGCTCGTTCGGATGGGTTGCGCAGGACCGGCAAAATGCCAATACCCTACTTGCCGTCGTCCTGCTGCAGGCTGTCCTGTTCGCTGAGGCGCGCCTGCCTGCTGGCCATGCGTGCGGGCTTGTCGGGATCGGGAACGGCCGTGGGCATGGGCTCGTCGACATGACCGCCCCACCAGCCGCCCACAAAGTTGAGCGTGTGGAACACGTTGATCACGGCGCCGGGATCAACGTCGCACACCAACTTGATAATGTCCTGGCTCTCGTAGGTCGAAACAACGGTGTTCAGCAGGTACATCTTTTCGCGGCTGTATCCGCCGACGACCTCGGCGCAGCTAATGCCGTGCTGAAAATGGTTTACGTAGGCAGTCATGACCTCGTCTGCCTTGCGCGTCGTAATCTGCAGCGTCACGCGATCGTAGCGACGATAGAAACTGTCGATGGTCTTGGTCGAAATAAACTGGAACACGATGGAATACGCCGCCTTGTCCCAGCCAAACATAAAGCCAAAGATCGCCAGGATAAAGCAGTTGAAACCAAAGATGACGCCCCAGATGGTCTTGCCCATGTGGTTGGAAACCCACAGCGCGATAAAGTCGGTGCCGCCGGTGGATGCGCCGGATTTAAGTGCGATGGCAGCGCCCAGACCCGAGACCACGCCGCCAAAAATGATGAGCATGATCTTGTCGCCCAAAAATGGAGCGAAGTGAAAGACGTTGAGGAACAGCGACGAGAGCACGACCTGCATCATCGAGAAGATGACGAAGCGCTTGCTAATGCCGCTCCAGCATAGGAGCGCCACGGGGATGTTGAGCGCGAGCATACCGAGCGAAATGTCGATGTGAACGCCGCCCAGCGAGGTAACGCGATCGAGCAGGACCGCAACGCCGGTGAGGCCGCTCGGAAGCAGGTCGGCGGGCTGAATGAACGCCTGGATCAGGAATGTCTGGAGGACGGCAGAAATTGTGACCGCCACGGCAGTAATGGCACGGCGGACGATGGTGAGGCGGCCGAGCATGAGCACGCGGTCCGTGAGCTGATCGATGGCGTTCGCCACGTAGGCTCCTTTCGAAGGCAGATGTGGTTGTGGGGCATGCCCGCGATTGTAGCATGGAGCGTGCGGGGGCGCTTCAATTCAACCTCCCTCGACAACCAAAACGGGACCAGCAACCCCCACGACCAAAGGGCAAAATTCCAAGTGAGTAGACTTTTTACGATCTGCCGAGCACACCCAAAACCGCCACCCCTGTGACCTGCGGTTTTACAAAGGAAGATATGCATTGTGCTCGGCCTGCGCCAAAAAGTCTACTCACTTAGTCCGAATCGAAGCCAAACGGATCAAAATCGAAACCAAATTGAGCCAGTCCACCGCAAAAAACGTTTGAACCCGTGCTTCTCGCGGCGGATTGACACTACAAAGCGGCCAAAATGTCGGTCAGATTATCAATAACGGCATCGGCTCGCGATTGATCGAGGTTGACGCCCTCGTGCGGACGCAGTGCCAGGACGCGGGCGCCGGAACGTTTGCCAGCCTCGATCCCCAAAGGCGAATCCTCGATAACCAGGCACTCGGCAGGCTCCACCCCCAGCGCCTCCATGGCACGCAGGTAGATCTCGGGGTCGGGCTTAAACGCACTGCACTCGTGACCGCTGATGGTGTAGTCCAGCACATCGGCGATACCGGCAATCTCTACCAGCTCGTCAATGAGCTCACGATAAGACGAGCTCGCGATGGCACACTTCACGCCGCGCTCGTGCAGTGCGCGCATCACCGGCTCCGTCTGCTCGTTGAGCAGCTCGGCATACGGAACGGGGTGGTCCGGGCTGTAGACCTGCTTGTACTCCACGCGAAGGCGCTCGCGCAGCTCAACATCGTCGGGCACCAGCGCCTCCCAAATGGCCGGCTCGTTAGACCCCGAAAGATCGGGGATCTCGTCAAAGTGGAACCCCTTCTCCTCCATAAACGCCACGCGACGACGGTTGTAGAACCACTCGGTATCGACCAGCACGCCGTCCATGTCAAACAGCACTGCTTTGATCATACGCATCTCCTCCCACCTGCCAAATAGAGACAGGTTTATTTTGATAGGTTTTATCCTGGGTTTTGCGACGCAACAGGCGTGCCCTCCCAAGAGCAAAAAAGGGGACGGGGCGCAAACCCCATCCCCTCTCAATCAACCCGTAAGGTCTACTTACTTGTGATTAGTAGGAAAGCTTCCACATGTAGCGACGCATGGTCAGCGGGTGCTGACGGGCCTCGGCGATCTGGTTGCCGTACTCACGCATAACGGCGAGGTGCAGCAGCGGGTTGAAGTAGGTGATGACGCTCGCGGGCACGGCGTCAGCCAGGCCGTAGTCCTTGGAGTCGATCAGAGCGACCTTGGCGCCCATGCGCTCAAGGAAGGTGAGGGCGCGGGCGTCCATCGGACGGGTGGCGCCATCGGACATGAAGAAGACGTAGGGCTTACCCTCGGTGGAAACCTCGAACGGGCCGTGGAAGTACTCGCCGGTGTTGTAGGCGGCGGCGTCGATCCACTGCATCTCGGTGAACAGGAAGGCGGCGTGAGAATAAGCCATCTTCTCGGAGGCACCGGAAGCCATGAAGTAGATCATCTTGTCGTCCTTGAAGTCCTCGGCGAACTTCTTGGCGAGCTTCTTGCAGTGCTGAGCGGCGTTCTCGCAGAGATCGAAGATGTTGGTGAGGCCGGTGATCATGTCCTCGTAGTGGTCATAGCCCTCGGTCTGCTGAAGGATCTCGAGAGCAAGAGCAATAGCATAGCCGGGCTTCTCGCACTTGGCAGCGTAGTTGGCGTGGAAGCCGTGAACGATGACGTGGTCGGCGTCGACGGTCAGAGCGGAGCCAGCCTTGTTGGTGAGGGAGACGACCGGGCAGTTGTGCTTCTTGGCGGTCTTGTTGGCCTCGACGGTCTCGGGCGTGGAGCCACCGAGGGAGCAGGTGATCACGAAGGTGTGCTCGTTGACCCAGGAGGGCGTGTCGTAGTTGAACTCGTTAGCAGTGAAGATCTGAACGTTCAGCTTGTCCGTGTTGTTGGCCAGGAAGTACTTGGCGGGGTAAAGGTCGGACATGGAAGCGCCGCAGCCGACGAAGGCGACGCTGTGGATCTCGTGGTTGGACAGGACGTCAGCGACGATCTGCTTAGGGAGGTTAAGGTCGATCTCGTACATCTGACACATTCCTTTCGATTTTTGCGGCGTCACATTGCCGGGCGCTCGCAGGGTTACCGTGGTTTGGACAAAGGGACTGCCCTTTGTCACATTTTGGGGATGGAAGCCTGCCTGGGGTATGGGATGCCAGGCAGGCCTCCGGGGGAAAGCGGTTAGGCGCTTAGTCGCGACTAGGCCAGGATGCCGGCCGCGGAGAGGGCGATGCCGCCCACAATGGCGATCACGAGAAGCCAACCGGTGTTGACGTTCTTCTTGATGAGCCAGTACATAAGGCCGGTGAGGCCGAGGGAGATCATCTGGGGCATCATGCCGTCCAGGATGTCCTGGATAACGACGGTACCCTCAGCGAACTGCAGCGGGGTAGTGGCGCCGATCAGCGTGGCGATCATGCCGCCCACGGACATAAGACCCACGATGCCACAGACATACATGAGCTTCTCCATGAGGTCGCCGCCCTGAAGCTTGCTCAGGTACTCGTGGCCGCCCTGATAGCCCATCTTGGCTGCGAACCAAGTGATCAGCACAGAGGGGACGATGGAGATGAGCATGGCCAGGATCGGGCCCATGATGGAGCCCTGCTGAGCCAGCTGAACGCCCAGGCCAAAGGCGATAACGCGGATGGTGCCCTGGAAGAAGGAGTCACCGATGCCGGAAAGCGGACCCATGAGGGAGGTCTTGACCGCGTTAATCGAATCGGGATCGAAGTTCTCGGGATCCTTGGCGTACTCCTCCTCCATGGAGGCGGCGAGGCCCAGGATGAAAGCGCTCGTCTGCGGGGTGCAGTTGTAGAACGCCATGTGACGGTGGTAAGCCTCTTTCTTAGCAGCGAGCTGCTTGGGGTCGGACTCATCCGGATAGAGGCGATCAAGCGTGGGAACCATGCCGTAGAGGAAGCCCATGTTCATCTGACGCTCGTAGTTCCAAGAGGCCTGGATGGCCCAGGAGCGCCAGAAGAACTGGCTGACCTTCTTGTTCAGGGACACGTCCTTGGTTGCGGTTGCCATAGTGTGTTCCTCCTTAGTCTTCGTCGTCTTCGAGCGGATCGTAGTCGGAATCGACACCGGCGGCTGCATGGGAACCGTTGAACTTGAAGCCCATGAAGACGACAGCCAGGCACACACCGATCAGAGCGACCGCGATGACGGACAGGTTGAGGTAAGCGGCGAGCAGGAAACCGATGAACAGGAACGGAGTCATACCCTTCTTGATCATCATGGTGAGCAGCAGGGCCAAGCCGTAGGCGGTCATGATCTTGGTCGAAACGTTAAGACCAGTGGACAGCCACTCGGGAACCATGTTGACGATGGCCTGAACCAGGTCGGTGCCAACAAAGACGGCGAGGAAGATCGGCAGGAAGTACATGACGGCGTACAGACCGGAGCCGGCGCAGATGTGCATACGGTAGGCGGTCTTGAACTTTCCGTTATCGATCGCGCTATCTGCCACATGAGTGAGGGCGGCGATGATGGAACGGAACACGATGCCGAGGAGCTGACCCAGGACGGCGACCGGGATGGCGATCGTCATGGCGGTCTCGGCGGAAGCATCGGTCAGGCACGCAAAGGCAGCGGCCACGATGCCGCCCAGGACCATATCGGGCGGAACGGCGGCGCCGACCTGCACCAGGCCCATGGACACGAGCTCGACGGCGGCACCGACGGCAAGGCCGGTGGGCACATCGCCCAGCAGCAGACCGACGAGCGTAGCGCCAACGAGGGGCTGCTCGAAGTTAAGACGACCGAGCAGGCGGGAGTCCCACATGCAGAACACGCCGACGAGGCCGACGAGCACCGCACTGATGAACGTATTCATACCCTTCTCCTTTCAGTCAGGCAAAAGCCTGGTTGATTACAGCTTGGCGTCGATGTCGACGCTCTGATACGTAGGGGTCTGCTGGACGTAGAGCTTAATGCCCATGTCGAGCAGCTGGTTGACGTCGGCCTTCTGGTTGGCGTCGAGGAAGACGGAGCTGTCCTTGCCGCCGACCTGATCGGCACCGTCGTGGTTGGCGGTGGCGCCCAGGTTGATGGCGTCGAGCTTGTAGCCCTGGCAGAACTGCAGCATCTCGGCCGTGTTGCCAAAGACGAACATGACGCGCTCGCCGAGGGTGTTGAGCTTGTCCATCTTGGCGAGGGCACGCTCGACGGTGAAGACGTTCAGGCGCACGCCCTGAGGCTTGGCCAGCTTAAGAGCGCCCTTCTTGATGTCATCGTTGGCGGCGGCGTTGTCGACGACGATGATGCGCTCGGCCTGAACCTTGGTGGTCCAGGTAAAGACGACCTGGCCGTGCAGCAGACGGTAGTCAAGACGTGCGAGGACGATCTTGGCGGGACCGGAGCTGTGACGGGGCGCCTTTGCCTTCTTAGCGGGAGCCGCGGGAGCCTCGACCGGCGCGTTGGGGTTGGTCAGACCGGTGCGGGCCTCGTTGATGAGGGCCGCGAGCTCGGCGCCCTTGACGGGAACGGGGCTCATAGCGAGCGTGAGCGCCAGCGGAATGTTGAAACCACTGACAACCGTGAACTTCGTGCCGTTCTTGGAAAGCTCGACCATGTTGTTGTTGACCGAGCTGCCGAGCATATCGGTCAGCACATAGACGGTGTCGTCCGCGTTGAACGTGGCGATCATGGCGTCCACCTTATCGGTGATAGGCTCCTTGTCGTCACGAGCAAGCGACACGACGTGGACGTTCGACACGTCGCCGAGAACCATCTCGAGCGTGTCTTTGGCGCCTGCGGCCAGGCCGCCATGAGATGCGAGAATAATCTGATTCATCTTGCCTCCTCCTTTTCGTTATGGTCATTATAACGTCTTATACGTTGCTTATATTGCTAATTAGTATAAAGACCGTTTGCGGGTGAAAATCGACCGTTCGCGGGTTTAACGCACTTGAAACGTGGGAGCTGGGCAGGCCGGCGACGGCGGGATAACCCCAGGTCGGACGCCGTGCGCAACCCCCTATCGCACGAAGTACCAGGGGCTTTCTTGCACGGTGGGCTCCAAGGCAATGCCCGTGCGTTCCTTAAACAGATCCATGTCCTGCGATTTCTCTGTCCACCACGCGTTGGGCTTAAAGGTCATGCTCTCAACGACATGACCGACAAACACACTGTTGCGCAGCTTGGAGAAGTCGGTGTTCATAATCAGGATGGACGCGAGCACCAGCACAATGCCCAGGACCTTGATCGCGCCGGCGGGCTCGGCATAGACACCAATGCCCACCAGTACGGTGACGACCGTCTCGAAAGACATTACGACGGGAACCTTCGATGTCTCGAGTCCCATGGACAGACCCTGCATATATAGGATGTAGGCCACGGCTGTGGGGATGAGTCCAAAACCAAGGAACAGCAGCAGCAACTGTGGCGACATTGCCGCGGCGACATCCGGCCACGGAGCCGCGATAGCTGCCATAACCGCACCGCCAAAAACAAAGCCCCAAAACGTGACAGCCAGCGGGTGGACCGTCTTGGTTGCTATCCGGCTAAACACCGCGAGTGACGCACCACAAAGGCCTGCAATCACGCCCGACGTGACGCCCCAAACCGAAAAATGAAAACCGGAAAGGTCACCATTGGTCACTGCAAGCACGCAGCCAACGATGTTAAAGACAATGGCAACGAGCTTGTTGGGGGTCACGTCCTCGCGATAAAGCACGCGGCCGAGCATGACGCCAAACACCGGCGAGGTGTAGAGCAGCACCGAGGCCGTGGACATGCCCACCTCGCCCATGCACTCGTAATAGCAGGTGTTGGCGGCGGCCAAACCGACGATACCGACAAGCGCGCAGGGAACGAGCTCTTTAGGACTTGCCTTGAACAGAGCCAGCGGACCCTGAGCCACGGTAGACCCCTCACCCGGACGGCAGCCCATAAACATCAGGACCGGCGCCAAGATAAGCGCTCCGACCAACAAGCGAAAGGCAGCCATGCTCTGGGACGAAACGCCCATGGCCGAGATGCCGTTTACAAAGATTCCGATGCTGCCCCACATAAGCGCGGCGATCAGCACCAGCACATAGCCCAGATTGCTTTTCTTCAACGCAGCCTCCTCGGTATTGTTTCCAATATGTTTCACACTACGTTATAGTCGTTATATACATTTTCAAGACACAAATCGGTGAACGAGGAAATGATTCCCAGGAGTGTCCCCAAGTGCCGGCACAAAAGGAACGTCCCCAAGTGCCAACCACGGCAACGCCGACGTTTTGGCAATGTCAGCGAGCGCCCGTCATTTGAGCCAAGGTGCCGTGAAATGAAAAGGCGCTGACCTTCTGGTCGCGCCTTTGAAATTGAACGGCAGATTGGCCAAATGCCGGGTGCGCAGCGTCGGCCGGTCCGCCGTTCGGTAGAACGGCGGAACCAATATCCCCTAGTAATCCAGCTTCCACATGTAGCGGCGCGTCATGTAGTCCTTGTGGGTGACGGCAGAGAGCGCGCGCATGTACACGTTGTTGAGAATCGGGGCAAAGATCAGGTGGTTGAAGTACTCGCTCACGCTGTCCTTGATGTCGTTGAGGCCGAGCTCCTTGGCGTCGAGCTGATAGACGCGCTCGCCACCGTACTGGTTGACGAAGCGGATACCGCGCTCGTCGTTGCAGCGGCTGCGGCCGACGCTGATGAGCTGGAACAGCGAGGTGCGCTTGTCCAGAATCTCGAAGGGGCCGTGGAAGAAGTCGCAGGTGTTGATGGTGCAGGAATCGATCTGCAGCATCTCCTGCACGTTGCAGATGCTAAAGACGTAGGCGGCACCAAAGAGCGGGCCCTGGGCCATGACGTTGATGCAGGGCTTGTCGGCATTCTGCTCGGCCCACTTGGCAGCGAGCGGACGGGTGTACTCGACGGCCTTGCGATAGATGGGGTCGACCAAGTCGAACGCGGCCATAGCGGTCTCGTACTCGGCATAGCCCTCGGTCTGCTGCGTGAGCTCCATGGCGATCATGGTCACGACGGCGGAGTTGGTACGGCCCATGCAGGACTCGTCGACGGCCAGGCTGTCATACTGAATCTTGTAGTCGCAGACCTCGGTGAGGCCGGACTCGTCAACATAGATGGCGATGGTGCTGGCGCCGTGGTCCTTGGCGACCTGGGCGGCGACGATGGTCTCCTTGGTGCCGCGCATGGACACGACAACGGCCAGGGTGTTCTCGTTGACATAGGCGGGCGTGGCGTGCACGAACTCATTGCTGGTGTAGCTGGAGCTCACGACCTGCGTGGCCTCGTGCTCCATAAAGTACTGGGCAGGATAGTTGCCGCCGTTGGATCCGCCGGCGCCAATCCACACGACGCGCTTGATGCCGCCCTTGTCTGCCTTGTCGGCCAAAACCTGGGAGACGACGTCCTTAACCTGTTCCTGAGTAGTCATCGTGCATCAGCCTTTCTTCTCGTTTGATGCTCTCGATGGCATACAAGTTACATACGTGTTTTGGTTATGTCGACTAGTTGTATGCTATATTTGTCTTAGAAAATTTGCTGATACGGTTTTCGATAACTTGCTACCAGCGGTTTTGTTGTTGTATTGAATACATGCTTGATTAGATACGCATACAGGTTAGATACAGGTTGATCGCATGAACGCTTCATCTAAAAAGAGACTGACCCAATACGAGCGCTTGGCGGGCATGTTGCGCGACCGCATCGCCTCCGGCACCTACGCGCGCGGAGACAAGCTGCCGTCCGAGATGGAACTCATGGACGAATCGGGGCTGTCGCGTAGCACCGTACGCCACGCCCTTAAGGTGCTCGTTGATGAGGGCCTGGTGCGCACCGAGCGCGGGCGTGGCGCCTTTGTGGCCGACACGCCGGCGCTCCACGAGAACAACCTGGTGTTTTCGAGCTACACGACACAGGTCCAGGGTCAGGGTATGAAGCCCACCACGCGCACGGTGGACTCGGGCTTTGCCAAGGCCGCGGGCAATGCGGCCAAGTTCTTCGATGTCGCCGTGGGCAGCAAGCTCGTCAAACTTGTCCGCCTGCGTTATCTGGACGATGCGCCGCTGTGCCTGGAGACCACCTATCTACCACCGAGCTTTGAAGCACTCATCGATCGCGATATCAACGGTTCGCTCTACGCCACGCTGCGCCAGGAATTCCATCGCGCGCCGGCACAGGGGCATAAGACCTTTGAGGTGTGCTATGCCTCGCAAAACGAGGCGTTTTTGCTCAACGTTAAGCGCGGGCAGGCGCTGATTCTAATCACCGACTACGTCTACGATACCGACGGCCGCCCGCTCCATGTCTCCAAGCGCATCCAACGCACCGACCGCGCCAAATACACCGAGCCCATCGGCTAACCTGCCAAAATAAACCTGTCCCTAAATGGTAGGTTTGGGGAGGTCGGGGAACCAGGTTGGTTTGGGTTGGTTAGGGACGCGCTCGGCCAGGACCAGCTCCATCCAGCACATGTCGTACCAGCGGCCGAACTTTTGGGCGCAGCGGTCGAAGGCGCCCACCAGGCGATATCCCATATGGGCATGGAAATCCTGACTGTTGTGCGTCAGGTATTCGTCGTCCTTATCGTGCGGCACGGCAATGAGCGCGCACATGTTGGTGATGCCCATCGCGATCAGGCACTGCTTGAGCGCATCATGCAGCTTGCGGCCCAGCCCGCCGTGACGCGCGTCGCGCGCCAGGTAGATCGATGTCTCGACCGACCAGTCGTATGCCTCGCGGCTGTTAAGCGCGCTCACATAGGCATAGCCTACCGGACGCCCGTCCAGCTCCATCACCAAATACGGATAGCGCTTGAGCGTACGCTCGATGCGCCCGGCGAACTCCTCAACGCTCGGCACCTCATATTCGCAGGTAATCGCCGTCTGGCGCACATACGGCTCATAGATGGCAAGCAACGCCGGCGCGTCTTCGGGCGTCGCCAGGCGAATCGTCGGCTCGGACATCTCGGTCATACAACCCTTCTCCCCAAAAGCAAAGACCGCCCTGCGCCAAGCTCAGGCGCAGGGCGGCCCCTTGTCATTACATCAGGCTACAGGACAGCCGCCAACGCGTCGATATCCTCCTGCGTCGTGGCCCAGCTGGTGCAAAAGCGCACCACCGTGTGGGCCTCGTCGTACTTTTCCCAGTACTCAATCGAGGCATGCTCACGAATGCGGGCCATGTCCTCGTTGGGCAGAATCACAAACTGCTGGTTCGTCGGCGTCTCCAAAAAGAACTGGTAGCCACGCTCGTGCAGTACGCGACGAAGCGCCTGCGCGGTTTCGATCGCCTGGCGACCAATCTCGAAATACAGACCGTCGGTAAAGAGCGCCTCAAACTGCACGCCCGTCAGGCGGCCCTTGGCCAACAGCGCGCCGTGCTGCTTAATGCGCGGAATGGGATGCGCCGGAGCGTGCATGCCGCAAAACACCACGGCCTCGCCGCAGAGCGCGCCGCACTTGGTGCCGCCGATGTAGAACACGTCGCACAGCTGCGCCAGCTCGGGCAGGGTAATGTCGCACTCATCGGCCGCCAGTGCATAGGCCAGGCGGGCGCCATCCACAAACAGCGGAATCTCGCGCTTCTGGCACACCGCGTGAATCGCCGCGAGCTCAGCCTTGGAGTACAGCGTGCCGTACTCAGTCGATAGGCTCACGTACACGGCGCCCGGGAACACCGTGTGCTCGTAGCTCTCGTTTTCGTAGAACACCTGGATATAGTTCTCGAGGTCCTCGGCGTGCATCTTGCCCTCGTAGCCGGGGATGGTGAGCACCTTGTGGCCGCCAAACTCGATGGCGCCCGCCTCGTGGCAGGCAACATGACCGGTCTCGGCGGCAACAACGCCCTGGTAGGGCGCGAGCAGCATATCAATCACCGTCGCGTTGGCCTGCGTGCCGCCCACCAGAAAAAACACGTCGGCATCGGGGGCCTGGCAGGCCTCGCGGATAAGTTGCTTGGCGCACTCGGTATGCGCATCGGTACCGTAGCCGGGCTGCGGCTCCATGTTGGTATCGACGAGCGCCTGCAGCACTGCCGGATGTGCGCCGTGGGAATAGTCGTTGTTAAACGCGAGCATGGCAATCCTCTCTTACCGGGTATCGGCCAGATGATTCAAACGGGGCTATTGTACGCCGTGCGGATAGGCAATGTGCGCGGCAAGGCACTCAAGCGCCAGCACCAGGGCAAAGCCGCAGCTCACGTCACTCAAAAAGTGCGCCCCGATCACGATACGGCCAAAGGCGACGAGCGCCGCGACCACAGCCGCCGTCCAAAAGACCACCCGACGGCGCGAGGGCTTTTCCTTAAAGGCCACCGCGGGAAGCCCGGCGAGCATAAGGCCGATCGCCGCATGCGCCGTGTGTCCGCTCGCAAACGACTTGAACCCGTCCTTGATCACGCCGGCGGCGATATAGGTCCACTTGTCGGGATTGCCGATCACCCACCACGGCTGAAAATTAAGCCCCGGTGTGACCTCGATCACGCGCATGCGCGGACGCGACCACAGCGGCTTGACGATCACGTTGAGGATAATGGCCTGAGCGACCCACACGGCAAGCACCATCAACGCCCAGCGCGTAAGCTCGTCGGGCTCGGTCGCGCGCGTGAGGCGATAGACGACAAGGTTGGCAGCGATGGCCAGCACAAACGTCAGCACCAACTGAGCCGCGATGAGTTTGCCGCCAACCCTCAGGGACGAAACGATCTCGTAGCCGGTCAGACCAACGTTGACGAGGATGCCGAGCACGGCGAGCCATTTGCTCCCCTTGGAGTCGGGACGCACCGCGCGTACGAGCATAACGCCCGCGACGCTTGCCGTCAGCTCAAACGGCAGCTCGCCGGCAGCCTCGATAAAGCGGCCGTACATGCTGCCGATGTTGAACAGCGCGCACGAGATCTGATAATCGAAGAAGCTGCCCACGCCCAGGCAAAGGGCAAGGATAACCGCGATAATGGCGACATCTTTCTTATAGATGTATCCGAACATGCTTTCCTTTCGATGTGGCTGGAATCAACCTGCAACGTGGCGAGGCAAAGATGACTCCGCCCCGCCACGCCCCTTACTTGTCAGTCATCGTCACTCGCGCCTAATTGCTGCAGCAGCATGAGCGCCGCGGCCACCGGGCCGGTGCCGTCGTTGGCGTCGAGGCCGCGACCCAGGCCGCTGCCCGCACCGGCGCCCGCCTTGTAGGGCACCGACAGCTTGCGGCTCTTGGGGAAGTTCACCGCGCCATAGCGGGTCTTAAGCTCAAAGGCCACCTTCTTGGGCACGTCAACGCCTAAGAAGGTGATGCGGCCGCCACTGAGCGTGACGCTCTCGAGCCCAAGGCGCTCGCCGCGAATACGGATTCGTGCGCGATTGAACAGGTTGAGTCCCGCCAACGGCAGCTCGCCATGCGCGGCCTCGGTCTCTTCCTGCACCTCATCGATGCTCTCCAGGTCCTCGGCCGCCGCGAGCTTACGGTACACGAGCACGCGCTGATCCACCGCCGGCAGGTACTCCTCGGACAAGAAGTAGTCGGCCGGCAGGTTAATGCCCACGCTCGCCGCCTCCACGCCGGCATCGTCATCGCCGCGTGCCTCGGCCACAGCCTGGCCCAGCATCTGCGTAAACAGGTCAAAGCCCACGCTCGACAGGTTGCCGTGCTGCTCGGCCCCCATAAGCGAGCCGGCGCCGCGAATCTCCAGGTCGCGCATGGCGATGCGCATGCCGCTGCCCAGGTCCTGGAACTCGGAAAGTGCAGTCAGGCGTGCCGTGGCCTCCTCGGTAAGCGGCAGCTCGCCCGGGAACATAAAGTACGCATAGGCCTGCGTGGCAGAGCGACCCACACGGCCCTTGAGCTGGTAGAGCTGCGCCAGACCCAGGCGCTGCGAGTCCTCGATGATCAGCGTGTTGGCGGTCGCGTTGTCGATACCGCTCTCCACGATGGTCGTGGCGATGAGCACGTCGATCTTTTTGGTCGCGAACTCGATCATCACGTCCTCGACCTCGCGCGGGCTCATCTTGCCGTGCGCCACGCCCACGCGTGCCTCGGGCGCGGCCTCGTGCACGCGCGCCACGGCATCATCGATGGTCTTGACGCGGTTGGACACGTAGTACACCTGGCCGCCGCGGCCCACCTCTAGGCGAATCGCCGCACTCACCACGTCGGGGTCGTACTCCCCCACGTGCACGATCACGGGACGACGCCCGGTCGGCGGCGTGGTGATTAGGCTCATGTCGCGTACGCCACTCGTGGCCATCTGCATGGTTCGCGGAATCGGCGTTGCCGAAAGCGTAAGCACGTCAATCTGCTCGCGCAGGTTCTTGAGCTGCTCCTTGTGCTGCACGCCAAATCGCTGCTCCTCGTCGATGATCACCAGGCCCAGGTTCTTGGGGTTCACATCGGCCGAAAGCAGGCGGTGCGTGCCGATAAGCACGTCGATCGTGCCCTCGGCAAACGCCTTGAGCGCGCGCTTCTGCTGCGCCGGCGTGCGGAAGCGGCTGAGCACCTCAACCTCAAGGCCAAACGGGGCAAAGCGCTCAAAGAACGTCTCGTAGTGCTGCTGGGCCAGAATGGTCGTAGGGCAGAGCACCATGACCTGGCGGCCGGAATCCACGCACTTAAACGCCGCACGCAGGGCGACCTCGGTCTTGCCAAAGCCCACGTCGCCGCACAGCAGGCGGTCCATGGGCTTGGGCGCCTCCATGTCGGCCTTGATGTCGGCGATAGCCTCCAGCTGGTCGCGCGTCTCGTCGTAGGGGAAGCTCTCCTCCATCTCGATCTGCTCGGGCGTATCGGGCGGACAGGCGATACCGGTAATCGACGAGCGGCGCGTATACAGGTCAACCAGGTCAAACGCCAGCTTTTTGGCGTTCTTGCGCGCCTTGTTGGTGGCACGCGTCCAGTCGGCGGTATTGAGCCTGGTCAGGCGCGGCTTGTCGCCGTCGGGGCCAACGTATCGTGTGATGCGGTCGACCTGCTCGAGCGGCACGTAGAGCTTGTCGCCGTCGGCATATTCCAGCAAAAAGTAGTCGCGTTCCTTGCCGCCCACTTCCTGGCGCGCGATCTCGCTAAAGAGCGCGATGCCGTGAGTAGCGTGCACCACGTAGTCGCCCGGCTTAAACGGAAACGTGATCTGCGTAATGTCCACCTTGCGGCGGCTGCGCGCGCGGTTGGCGTCCATGCGGGCGTTGAGGTCGGCGATCGAGAACACGGCCAAGTTGGCATCGGGCACCACCACGCCCTGCGGCAGGGCGGCATCGACAAAGGTCACGCGTCCGCGCGAGATGGTGGGCACGGCGGCACCGGCGGCAGCCTGGGCGGCACCCGCCTCGAGCGAGCGAGCGTTGAGCGCGTCGGCCTTGCGCTCGCGAATTGCAGCATGGGCATCCTGGCGGGCAGCACGGTCGGCAGAATCCGCCGCCGCCACGCGCACGCGCTCGCCAATGACGCCGGCGTTTTCGGGCGCGGCAGTCAGCGACTCCTCAAAGGTAATGCCCTCATCGCCAAAGGTGAGCTCCATCGACTCGCGCGCACCGCGGTCGGGGATGGCAAACACGCAGGCATAGCGCTTGCCCACGACCTCCTGGATGCGCGTCATAAAACGGTTGTCCGAGCCTGCGATGGCCGGCTGCTCAATCTTAAGCTCTGCCGTCACCGCGCCGCCGGCACGAATGAGGCTCACGTAGTTCAGGCGCTGCTGGGCACCAAAATCGAGCTGTTGGGCGCGCACGTACAGACCATCCAGGCGGTCAATCCCTGCCTCGCCGGCACGGGCCTCAATATCCTCGTAGGCGCGCAGGCAGTCGTCGAACAGCGAGCGCGGCTCGGACAGAACCACGAGTGCCTTGCCGCTCACGTGCGCCAACGGGCTTACGGTCTGGCCGTACATCACCGGCAAAAAGCGGTCGAGCTCGGGCGTGACGATGCGCGCATCCACCATCTCGAGCAGCGCCGCCAGCTTGCTGTCGTCCTGGCTGGCACGGTAGAGCGCCACGTGCATGTTGTGGACGGCATCGTCGGTAAGCGCCAGCTCGCGGCAGGGGAAGATCTCGATACTGTCCTCGTTGCCGATGGTCTGCCCCGTGGAGCTCACCATGCGGCGGATGCGGTCAATCTCGTCGCCGAAGAACTCGATGCGCACGGGCGCCTTTTCCTGTGCGGGGAACACCTCTACGGTGTCGCCGTGCACGCGGAACAGGCCGGGCGCGTCGGCGGCACCGGCATTGGTGTAGCCCATGCCCACCAGGCGCTGCGGCACCTCGTCAAAAGGAATCTCCTCGCCCACCGCAAAGGTCGTGGACTCCCAATAGCGGCTCTCGACCGGCGGCACGCAGCGCAGCAGCGCGCGGGCCGAGGCAACCATGATGCAGTTGTCCCCGCGCACGATGCGCCCCAGAGCCTCGCAGCGCTGCGCCACCACGGCATCGTCGGGCGCCTGCTCGCGCCACGGATAGTCCTTGCGCTCGGGAAAGCGGCACACATGCGCCAAGCCCACGTAGGCGGCAAGGCTGCGCGCGGCGCGATCGGCCGCGTCCTCGCCGCTCACAATGTAGACCGTCGGGCGCGGGCGGCGCGCAAACTGGGCGGCCGCCATAAGCGTGCGGCCCGACTGCGACACAGCCAGCGTCACGTCCTCGCCGGCATCGAGTCCGGCCTCGACGGTCTGCAGTGCCTCGGCAGTGTAGAGCTGCGCGGCTATACGGTGAATGAGCATGCTGTTCCTCCGGCATTGCAACGCCAAAAGCCCGCCGGGGCAAGCTCGGCGGGTATGCGGCGGATTTCATTGCCTGTCATGGTAGCGCATGAGATGGACACGCCAGCGCACGCCAAACAGCTACCCCAAAACGCGCACGCTGGGGCAAAGGTCTGCCAGCGGGCACTCGTCGCACTTAGGTTTACGGGCATCGCAGATCTCGCGGCCAAATGTGATCCACTGGTGGTTGACCGACTCCCAATACTCGTGCGGCAAAATCTTGAGCAGATCTTGCTCGGTCTTGAGCGGCTCCTTGGCATGCGTCTTGGGGCTCAGCATCAGGCGGTGCGCGATGCGGTTGACGTGCGTATCGACCGCGATGCCCTCGACAATGCCAAACCCCACGTTGAGCACGATGTTCGCCGTTTTGCGGCCAACACCCGGCAGCTTGACGAGCTCCTTCATGTCGGCCGGCACCTCGCCACCGTAATCGGCAACGATCATCTGCGCGGCCTCCACGGCGTGCTTGGCCTTGCTCTTATAAAAGCCGAGCGACTTAATGGTATCGGCCACATCGGCCACGCTCGCCCCCGCCATGGCCTCGGGCGTGGGCCACTGGGCAAACAGCTTCGGCGTCACCTTGTTGACCTGCGCGTCGGTCGTCTGCGCCGAGAGCAGCACCGCGATGAGCAGCCTAAAGGGATTCTCGTGGTCCAAAAAGCACTCGACCGGGCCATAGCGACGGTTGAGGCGCTCGCACACCTCAACGGCGCGCTCGCGTTTGGCGGCATTGGTCTCGCGTGGCATAGCAACTCCTCGGCTCAGCGGCATAACAAACCTATGGGCACGATTGTCCCACGTATGGGGTCTTTACGCCTCCAAAAATGCGCCGGTCTGGCGGCCCCACAGGCTCGCATACTCGCCGCCCGCCTCGACAAGCTGCGCATGCGTACCGTCCTCGACAATCTCGCCGTCCGCCAGCACCACGATGCGATCGAGCGCCGCCACGGTGGACAGGCGATGCGCCACCACAATGGAGGTGCGACCGCGCATCAGGTTCTCGAGCGCCTCCTGCACCAGCGCCTCGGACTCGCTGTCGAGGGCAGACGTCGCCTCGTCGAGCACCAGGATCGGCGCGTCGGTCAGGATAGCGCGGGCGATGGCCACGCGCTGACGTTGGCCGCCCGAAAGCTTGACGCCGCGCTCGCCCACCATGGTGTCAAAGCCGTTTGGTAGGCGGTCGATAAACTCGGTCGCATTTGCCAGGCGCGTGGCCTCGCGGATCTGCTCGCCGGTGGCGTCGGGGCGTCCGTAGGCGATATTCTCGCGAATGGAGCGATGGAACAGCAACGCCTCCTGCGGCACGTAGGCAACCTGGCGGCGCAGACTCTGCTGCGTACAGCGCGAGACGTCCTGGCCGTCCACGAGCACGCGGCCGCCCTGTACGTCGTCCAGGCGCAGCAACAACTTGGTGAGCGTCGTCTTGCCCGAGCCCGATTTGCCCACCAGGCCCACGCGCTGGCCCGCTGCCACATGGAGCGTCAGGCCGTCGAACACGCTCTCGCCTGCCGCGGCATCACGGTATGCAAAGCTCAGGTGCTCAAAATCAATCGCACCCTCGCCCACCTTGAGCTCGGGGGCGTTCTCGTCGTCTGCCACCAGACGCGGCTCGTCCAGCACGCGCGTCATCTCGGCCGCATCGCCCAGCGCGCGGTTGATGCGCTGCATCATGGAGCTTACGTAGTTCAGACGCATGGTGAGGTTGTACGTATAGGTAAAGATCATGACGAGCGCACCGGCAGAGATGCCAAACCACGCGTTGCCGCCCGCGACGAACACGCTCACCACGGCCATAGTGATGAC